>JBHIBI010000205.1:0-2455 GCA_046758985.1 Dehalococcoidia bacterium | reverse complement strand
TGCCTTGAGGCCTGCCCCAGGGATGCCATCTACAAGAGGGAGGAGGACGGAATCGTCCTCATCAACGAGGAGAAGTGTGAGGGGTATCGTTTCTGCATAGAGGCCTGCCCCTACAAGGTGATATATTTCAACCCTAAGGAGAACGTAGCGCAGAAGTGCATCGGCTGCTATCCGCGCGTCGAGGTGGGAGTGGCGCCGGCCTGCGCCCGACTGTGCCCGGCCAGAGCGCGCTTCTACGGCTACGTGGACGATCCGGAGAGCATCGTGTACAAGCTGAAGGAGTGGAAAGTGGCGCTCCCACTGCATCCTAAGTTCGGCGCCGGGCCCAATGTGTTCTACATTCCAATCTTATCCTCATCCCGCCTGGATGAGGAGGGGCGACCTACGGGTGAGCCCAGAATACCTCTGGACTATCTGAAGAGCCTCTTCGGGGACGGTGTGGAGGGGGCGCTCAATACTCTGAGAGAAGAGCGGCAGAGGATGAGGAACGGCTGTAGCTCCTCCCTTATGGACATTCTCATCGGCTGGAGATGGCCGGATGACTTCTTCGCTCCTTTCGTAAAGGCCCCCGACGAGGCAAAGGCCCCTCGCAAAGAGGTGACCGGTGATGCAGCAGAAGGGTGACAGGGCGTGGGAGCAGAAGTATCGGGACATCTGGTCCTGGGACCGCACGGCCAGGGTAACGCACCCCCAAGACTGCTATCCCGGTAACTGCTCCTGGGTGGCTTATATTAGGGACGGCAAAGTCGTCCGAGAAGAGCAGACGGGGAGATACCCGGTTGTGGACCCTTCCACACCCGACTGGAATCCCCGGGGTTGCAACAAGGGCTGCATCTACTCTGCAGTGACCTACGGGAAGGAGCGGCTCCTTCAGCCCATGAAACAGATGGGCGCTCGGGGGTCCGGGCAATGGAGGCCCATCTCTTGGGAGGAGGCCTATCAGGAGATCGCCGACGCCCTCGTAGATGCGATGATGGAGAACCCGCAGTCCATTGTGTTGGAAACACCTGCTCAGGGTGGAACCTTCCAGGCAAGGGCGCCAATCGTACAGCTTATCAACGCGCTCGGCGGTATCGCACTGGATGCGGTGGGGGAGTTCAGCGACATCAGCATCGGCCAATATATGACGTTCGGCAAGTACCACCATGCAGGCACTCAGGACACGTGGTTTAAGGCGGGGTTGAACCTGGTGTGGCACATGAACCCCGTATACACCCGAATTCCAGGCTACCATTTCCTCAGCGAGAACAGGTACAAAGGTGGCGAGCTGGTGGTTATAGCCCCGGACTACAGCCCCTCTTGTGTTCATGCCGATCAGTACGTGCCGATCCGCGCGGCTACCGACGCCGCTCTAGCCTTGGGAATGTGCAGAGTGATCCTGGAGAAGGGGCTGGAGGACAGAGAGTTTATCAAGACTCAGACAGACTTGCCCCTACTGGTTCGAGATGATACACGCCGTTTCCTGCGAGAGTCAGACCTCGAGGATGGCGCAGGCGAAGAGGTCTTCTACATCTGGGACACACACGGCTCCCTCGTCAAAGCCCCTCAAGACACACTAGATTTGGGCGCCATTGAGCCCGACCTCGATGCCGTCCGCGATGTGCCTCTGAAAGATGGGAGGCGTGTTCGGGTGAGGACCGTCTTTTCCCTACTTGTAGGGAAACTGCGCAACGACTATTCCCCGGAGAGGGTGAGGGAGATCACCGGGCTACATCCTGACGTGGTTGAGAAGCTGGCGAAGAAGGTGGCCACCCGACCTACCAACATCCTGGCCGGGCTCAACACCCCAAAGGTATTCCACGGGGATTTAATAGAACGCTCTATGTGCCTCTTGCTCGCTCTAACCGGAAACTGGGGTCGACCCGGCAGCGGCATAGGGAGTTGGGGTGTCATACCTGATCCGGGTGTGCCCTACGGTGGAGGCGGGGGGGGCTCCGAGGCCCTGGCCCGTCGGGTCATAGGTAAACCAAACCCGACGGCGGAAGAGCTCTCCATACGCTCCAGCATGATCCAGGCAAAGCTGTATTCCCCCACTGTGCCGCCATTCTTCTTCTGGTATTATCATTGCGGCTACAAAAAGGTCTGGGACTCCATGCCCCCTGAGGAGATGGGCCTTCCACGCAGGGTGTCTGAATACGTGGATGAGGCGCTCCGTGCCGGGTGGTGGGAGGGCTTTGTCAGACCCGACCCATCTGTGGAGCCCAAGGTCCTGTTCATTATGGGCAATAACCCCCTACGCAGGCTGCGTGGCGGCACCAGGACACTGCTTAAGGAGTTGTGGCCGAAGCTGCGCAAAGTGATTACCGTTGACTTCCGGTGGAGCACCTCAGCGCTCTATTCAGATCTTGTGCTACCGGCGGCCTTCTTCTACGAGAAGGAGCAGTTCCATTCGCTTACATCCAATGAGGTCCGCTTCTGGGCCTATGGGCAGAAGGCCATCGACCCGGTCGGGGAC
>JBHIBI010000204.1:0-2503 GCA_046758985.1 Dehalococcoidia bacterium | reverse complement strand
GAGGGTGAGGCCAGGGTCACGGTGAAGACCGCCCAGGGCGAGCAGGAGGTGGCCTGCCAGAAGGTGCTGGTGGCGGTGGGGATCCAGGGGAACACTGAGAGGTTGGGCCTGGAGTCCCTTGGCGTCGCCACCGAGCGAGGGTTTATCGTGATTGATGAGCAGATGCGCACCCAGGTGGAGGGCATCTACGCCGTAGGCGACGTCACGGGCAAGCTGCCCCTGGCCCACGTGGCCTCGGCCCAGGGGGTAGCGGCGGTAGAGCATATCGCTGGTCTGGAAACCCAACCCCTGGACTACACCCTGATGCCCCGGGCTACCTACTGCGTCCCTCAGGTAGCCAGCTTCGGCCTGACGGAGAGGCAGGCCAGGGAGCAGGGTCGGGAGGTGAAGGTAGGCAAGTTCCCCTTCCAGGCCCACGGCAAGGCCCTCGCCCTGGGGGAGACCGAGGGGATGGTGAAGCTGGTGCTGGATGCCAAGCTGGGGGGGCTGCTGGGGGCTCATCTCATCGGCCCAGAGGTGACGGAGCTGCTGGCGGAGCTCTCCATCACCCGTCTGCTGGAGGGTACCAACCATGAACTGGGGTGGCTGGTCCACGCCCACCCAAGCCTCTCCGAGGCCCTCAAGGAGGCTGCGCTGGCTGCGGACGGACAGGCCATTCATCTCTAACCATGGGGAGACGAGGCAATAGCTCGATGAAAGTCAAGGAGCGGCTCTCCAAAGCGCAGATGGTGGACCTGTGGCGGCAGACGTGCCTCATCCGAGAGTTCGAGGAGCGTGCCGCCGAGCAGTACATGCTGGGCAAGATTCGGGGCTTCCTCCACCTCTACATCGGGGAGGAGGCCATCGCGGTAGGGGCCATGGCTGCCGTGCGGCCCCAGGACTATGTGGTCACCCACTACCGGGATCATGGCCACGCCCTGGCGCGGGGCCTGGACCCCAAGGCGGTCATGGCGGAGCTCTTCGGTAAGGCCACTGGCTGTAGCAAAGGGAAGGGCGGCTCCATGCACCTCTTTGACCTCTCGCGCAATTTCCTGGGTGGCTACGCTATCGTGGGTGGCCAGCTCCCCATCGCCGCAGGGCTGGGCCTGGCCATCAGCTACAAGGGCGAGGATGCCACGGTGCTTTGCATCCTGGGTGACGGCGCCTTGAACGAGGGCGAGTTCCACGAGGCGATGAACCTATGCTCTATCTGGAAGCTGCCGGTGCTCTTTCTCTGCGAGAACAACCTCTATGGCATGGGCGCTCCGGTGTGGCAGACCTATGCCCTGCACGACCAGATCTACCAGGTGGCCGATGCCTACCGTATGCCTGGCAAACGGGTGGACGGCATGGATGTCCTGGCGGTGCGGGAGGCGGTGGCGGAGGCCAGGGAGTGGTGTCATCAGGGCAAGGGGCCCTTCTTTATCGAGGCCCAGACCTACCGCTTCCGGGGCCACTCTATAGCCGACCCGGTGGAGTATCGCGAAAAGGCGGAGGCCGAGGAGTGGCTGAAACGCGACCCTGTGGCCACCTTCGGGGCCTGGCTCCAGGAGAACGGTCTGGCTACGGCCGAGGAGCTGGCTCAGGTGCAGAAAGGGGTGGAGGAGCTGATAGCAGAGGCGGTGCGTTTCGCTGATGAGAGCCCCTTCCCCGAGCCTGCGGCCCTCTACGACGATGTGTATGCCCCTGAGGAACGGTGAGCTATGGCCGAAGTCACCTATCGGGAAGCGGTGCACCGGGCCCTCCGCGAGGCCCTGGAGGAGGACGAGCGGGTCTTTCTCATGGGCGAGGACATTGGGCCCTATGGAGGGGCCTACGCGGTGACCAAGGGTCTGCTGGAGGAGTTCGGGCCTCGACGGATCAAAGATTCTCCCCTCTCGGAATCGGCCATCGTGGGCGCAGGCGTCGGTGCCGCCCTGGCAGGCCTCCGACCGGTGGTGGAGCTGATGACCATCAACTTCAGCCTCCTGGCTATGGACCAGATCGTGAACCACGCCGCCAAGCTGCGGTACATGTCCGGCGGGCAGGCCTCTGTTCCCCTCATCATCCGCACGGTCACTGGCGCAGGAGCCCAACTGGCGGCGACCCACTCCCAGTCCTTGGAGGGCTGGTTTGCCGGGGTGCCCGGTTTGAAGGTAGTGGTGCCGGCGACCCCCTACGATGCCCTGGGACTCTTCCGGGCCTGCCGCCAGGAGCTGGACCCTGTCCTGTTCATCGAGCACATCCTGCTCTACGGAGTGCGGGGACCCCTATCCTCGGAGTATTACACCGTCCCTCTGGGGGTGGCTGAGGTGAAGCGGCAGGGCTCCGATGTGACCCTGGTCTCCTCTTCACGGATGGTGCACGTGGCCCTTCGGGCAGCCACCGAACTGGCCGCCAAGGGTGTTGAGGCGGAGGTGGTGGATCTGCGGACCCTCCGCCCCCTGGATATGGAGACGGTGCTGGCCTCGGTTGTCAAGACCCACCGTGCCGTGGTGGTGGAGGAGGGCTGGAAGATGGGTGGCTTTGCCGGTGAGGTGGCCAG
>JBHIBI010000203.1:0-2510 GCA_046758985.1 Dehalococcoidia bacterium | reverse complement strand
CGTAGGGGCACCGCTTCAGGAACTCCTGAAGGGTGAGCCGGTCACCACCCAGGAGCACGTAGTCTAGGCGCTGCTCGTAGGCGGCAAACCGGGCTTGGAGCATGGAGCACGCCTTGTCCATCAGCTCCCGGAGCTGCCTCTCACGGGTGCGCTCAAAGCGCCGCTGGGACTGGCCCCCGGCTCGGTGCCTGCCCTTGACAAAGCGGACCCCCGTCTTGGAGGCCACCAGGTGCTCCCCCTGAAAGACACCGAGAGCATAGCCCCCGCGCCGCAGCAGCACCACGCCTAGCAGATACGGTTGGCTCAGGAGCGTCCGCAGCGCGGAGGTGATCCAG
Organism: Dehalococcoidia bacterium; assembly: GCA_046758985.1. GTDB lineage: Bacteria > Chloroflexota > Dehalococcoidia > Lucifugimonadales > JBHIBI01 > JBHIBI01. The sequence continues at coordinate 2,175 of JBHIBI010000203.1, read as the reverse complement.
CCGGGCAGTGTGGCATCCTGCCCTACAGGAAACGGCGGCAGGATCAGGAAACCGCCTTGGTCATCCCAGAACAGGACTGCACCGGTCTTTGAAGCTGCGACGGGGATGTCCAGCTCCTTAAGTTCTTCCAGCCACGGCTTGGTAGTCGGGTCGGCCGGGCCCACCTGGCTGGGCAGGGTGCCGGGGGTAAGGTAGAGGGTCACCCCTGCCGTCGACCCGCTCTCCAGCTCATCCAGGAGCCGCTCCAGGCGAGCTCGGCTCACGTGGGGGCGTCTTTCCAGCCCCAATAAAGGCGGTAGCCTGCCAGGGGCCCGGGGCATCAGCGCCTCTCGAAGAGGTCAATGAACTGGCCACTCATGTCCGGTGAGGCAGCGGTGACCAGGAAAAGGGCCGCTGCGGCCACCTCCTCCGGCGAGCTCTGCGGTGCGCTCACGTCCCAGGTGCGGCTGGTCTTGCCCATGTCGGTAGCGACCAGCCCCGGGTTGATGGCGTTGACACGGATGCCATAGGGCCGGACGGACTTGGCCAGGACGGCGGTGTAGCCCAGCAGGCCCCACTTGGAGGGGGTGTAGGCACCGTCGTCGCCGGGGTTCACCCCTCCGGCCGAGAGGCCGGAAATGGAGCCGATGTTTACGATGAAGCCGCTCCTCCGCTCCACCATGTGGGCCAGGACGGCGCGGCTGCACAGGTGGGCCCCCCGGAGATTGACTCCCATCACCCGGTCCCACTCCTCCACGGTGGTTCTCCAGACGGGCGTCTCCCGGCTGATGATCCCGGCGTTGTTGACCAGGATGTCGATCTGTCCGAAGGCCTCCAGAGTCTCCCGGGCCATTCGTTGGGCGTCCTCTTCCTTGGACACGTCCATGATGATGGTCAGGGCCCGGCGTCCCAGGGCATGGACCTCTTCAGCTACCTGAGACAGGAGGGCCCCGTTGGTGGCACACAGCGCCACGTCGGCTCCGTTCTCGGCGTAGGTGAGGGCGATGGCCCGCCCGATGCCTCGGCTGGCCCCGGTAATGACTGCCACCTTCCCTTCGAGCAGGGTGCTCTGCACCTTCATGGCCTCTCCTTACCAAACGGGCTGAGTTTTGGCCAGACTGGAGCCATGGCCTCGAGTAGTAGCAATTGAGCGTCCCTAACGGCACCGAGGCGTGGCAGGGATGGACCTACCCGCTATCCGCCGATGAAGGGCGTCACCGGGAGCACTGGGGCGAACACCAGGGCCACGATGGACATCAGCTTCAGCAGGATGTTCAGCGAGGGGCCGGAGGTGTCCTTGAAGGGGTCGCCCACGGTGTCTCCCACCACCCCAGCCTTATGGGCCTCGGAGCCCTTGCCGCCGTAGTGCCCCGCCTCCACATACTTCTTGGCGTTGTCCCAGGCGCTCCCGGCGTTGGCCATGGTGACGGCCAGCAGGAACCCCGAGGCAATGGAGCCCACCAGCATCCCGCCCAGGGCCTCCTTGCCCAGAATGAAGCCGACGGCCAGGGGCACCACCACGGCCATGATCCCGGGGACGATCATCTCCTTCAGGGCACCCCGGGTCACGATGTCCACACAGCGAGCGTACTCGGGTCGGCCCGTCCCCTCCATAATGCCGGGGATCTCGCGGAACTGCCGCCGCACCTCGTTGACCACGCCGAAGGCAGCCCGGCCCACGGCCTTCATGGTCAGGGCGGAGAAGATGAAGGGAAGGCCGGCCCCCAGCAGGAGGCCCGCCAGACTACGGTAGTCCAGCAGGCTGATCACCTCCAGCTCCACGGCATGAGCGTAGGCGGCCATCAGCGCTAGGGCGGTGAGGGCAGCGGAGCCGATGGCGAAGCCCTTCCCCGTGGCGGCGGTGGTGTTCCCCAGGGAGTCCAGCCGGTCGGTGCGCTCGCGGACCTCAGGGGGCAGGTGGGCCTGCTCGGAGATACCTCCGGCGTTGTCGGCGATGGGGCCGTAGGCATCGGTGGCCAGAGTGATGCCCAAGGTGGAGAGCATGCCTACGGCAGCGATGGCCACACTGTAGAAGCCCATGCCCTCGGCGATCTCCTCACCCAGCAGGAAGGCAATGATGATGGCCACCACCACCGTGAGCACGGGGATGACGGTGCTCTGCATGGCGGTGGCAAAGCCGCCAATGATGGTGGTGGCGGCCCCTGTCTGGGTCTGGGAGGCCACGAACTTGGTGGG
>JBHIBI010000202.1:0-2526 GCA_046758985.1 Dehalococcoidia bacterium | reverse complement strand
CTACAATTCCATCCTGATGCAGCGCAACATCGCCGGTGTCAGGGTCAGGGAAGCCAGGCGGAGGGCTAGGCCGCCCATTACCCAGACGGAGCTGGCGGCGAGGCTACAGGTGCTGGGACTGAAGATCCAACAGCCCGCCATCGCCAAGATTGAGGCAGGAACCAGGCCGATCACGGACTTGGAGGTGGTGGCGTTGGCGAAGGCATTGGGGGTGCGGGCCGAGTGGTTGCTTGGTGAGGAGCAAACCCGGTAGCGAAGCGGAGCTGAAGGGAAGCACGGGAAAAGCAGTTCTCAGCAGTGCTTTAGCCGCCCAGCGGTCCCTCCAACAGTGCCCGGGCGCGCTCAGCGGCGGCGCTCGTGAGCTCAAGGCTATCTTTGGACGCGGGCCGCGCAAGGAACTGCTGCGCCTCCAGGGCCAGCTCGCGGGCCTTGGCGGTGGCGTGGTCTGCGTCCAGGGCCTGGAAGGCCTGGAGCTTGCGGGGCCCTTCGCTACCCCCTTCGGAGGTGTACCAGTCCTTGAAGCCACCCCGGAAGCCAGCCTGGAACAGGGGCTTGCCCTCCAGGGCTGCCAGGGGATGCTGCGGCTCCTCCTCCACGGGGTGCCACACCTCTTGGGTCAAAGGGCGTCTCCCACGGCGGCTCAGGGTGAGGCTGGGGGAACGCCCCGCTCCCGCTAGCTCTCTCCCAACTCTCTAGGGCGGCTGGGCGGCGAGACCTCGGCCTCTACCACGTCCCGCTGCATCTCTGCCAGGAGTTGTCGCAACCGGGGGCTCAGGGTCACCTCGTAGGCGAGAGGGTTTCGCAGGGCCTTGGTGTGCTCGTCCAGCCGATCGAACTCGTCCTGAAACCGCTCCCGGATCTCCTCCAGGGGGGGAGGCGGTTCTACCCGCCTCCCCTGCTCCATTACCTTCACCAGCAGGGGCTCCCCTTGCTCCAGGGGCTCGTCCCGCAGTGCGATGACATCTCGGAGGAGCTGCCCCCGGCGGCTGTAGCGGCGGAACACCTGCTTCTCGTCGGGGAGGGAGACCTTGTCGGTACTGAGCTTGAGGACGGGGTGGTGGTCGTACCGGACCAGCTTGTAGGCCATGTCGAAATAGGGGGCGTCCGCCGACACACCCATAAGGGTACCCACGCCAAAGCCGTCGATGGGAGCGCCCAGGCTGACCAGCTCCTCCACGGCGTATTCGTCCAGGCCTCCGCTGGCAAAGATATGGACGTACTCCAGCCCTGCCTGGTCCAGGAGGTAGCGTACCTGTCTGCTCAGGGAGAAGAGGTCGCCACTGTCCAGGCGGACCCCCAGCAGATAGTGTTCCCGCTCCTCCAGCTCCTTGGCTATCTGGACCGCCTTCTGGACACCTGCCAGGGTGTCGTAGGTATCGACGAGGAGAATGGAGCGGTCCGGGAAGCTCTCTACGAAGGCGCGAAAGGAGTCGATCTCGTGGTCGAAGCTGGAGATGAAGGAATGGGCCATGGTGCCGGCAATGGGGATGCCGTAGGCCTTCCCCGCCAGTACATTGCTGGTGGATTGAAATCCCACGATGTAGGAAGCCCGGGCCGCCTTCATGCCTGCGTCGGTACCCTGGGCACGGCGCAGAGAGAAGTCCATCAGCTCCCTACCTTGGGCGGCCCAGACGCACCGGGTCGCCTTGGTAGCGATGAGGCTCTGGAGGTTGATCTGGTTGATGACGAAGGGCTCCACCAGTTGGGCTTCCGGCATGGGTGCGGTGACCTCCAGCACCGGCTCGTCGCAGAAGAAGAGGCGTCCCTCGGGAATGGCCCAGACGTCGCCGGTGAACCGCATCCCCCGCAGGTAGTCCAGGAATTCACGAGAGAAGATGTCTGTGGAGCGCAGATAGTCCAGGGCCTCGGGGGTGAAGTGGAACTCCTCCAGGTACCTCAGCACCTCCTCCAGTCCGGCGGAGACGAAGTAGCCGCGGTTTGGTGGGTACCGCCGGATGAACAGGCTAAAGGTGGCGGGAGCAAACATCCCCTGCTGGACGTAACTCTGGGCCATGGTGAGTTCGTAGAGGTCGGTGAGCAGGCTCAGGTCTCGCAGATCGTCCGCCATGGGGACCTCCTTAGGTATATCAGCTCGCGTCCTGCTCGGCCCGCACGATGCCCTCGATACGGTTGACCATCTCCATCAGTTGCTCCAGCACGCTGTCCTGGAGCAGGTTGAGGAAGCGGTCCACCCGCTGGACCTGCCGTTGCACCAGCGAGGGCAGCCGGGCATCGGTGGCCGTCTGGCTCTGGTAGCGGGCCAGCTTTTCGCTGAGGAAGGCCTTGTAGCCCTCACTGTCCTGGAGCAGGGTGTCGAAGGCCTCGGCCATCTTCTGGACCGGCTGGTGTTTGATGACGGTCATGGCACCTCCTAACCCTGGAAGATCCGCCACCGGTAGGGGAGCTCCACGATGGTGCCGGGCTCCTGAACCTGGTGCGCTGTGAGCAGTGCGGCGACCAGGATGGCCCGCTGCTGCTGTACCTTGAAGGCCTCGCCGGTGATGTTCCCCAGGGGGAAGCGGATGT
>JBHIBI010000201.1:0-2534 GCA_046758985.1 Dehalococcoidia bacterium | reverse complement strand
TTGAGGCTCCTGCACGTCGGCCAGTCTGGTCGACGCCCTCACCCTGGAGAAGCGGAACATTCCCGCGGCCGTCATCGCCACTGATAAGCTTGTTGCCACCACCGGCAGGGGCATGGCTCGGGCCCATGGCGTGCCCAATTACCCCTTCGCCATCATCGAGCACCCGATTGAGGACGTCCGTGGCGAGGAAGAACTTCGGGTGAAGGCCGAGGCGGCCCTCCCCCAGCTCATCTCCTTCCTTACCTCTGAAGTCTCGGCGCGGTAGGACGTGCCGCCGAATAGCTGGACGTCCAGCACGCTCCACCACCCTGAGGTGGCAGATGGGACAGGCTGGCGCACCAGTGTTATGAATTGGGCCGATGGGCGGTATGTCAAGTTGTTACCTGGGCCAAGCGAAGGGGACAATTCCACTCCATCCGGTTGAGCAAGCACGCCGGCCAGGGCAGGAGCGGCGCTGAAATGGCGAAACCGCATCAACATCTCGTCACAGATTTGCACAGTGTAGGAAAGGCGGTGCCATGAAGAAGTTGAGTTCTGAGCGCCTCCAGGTATCGGACTTGAGAGGATTGATGGAGTTGTTCTGGGAAAACGGCTGGACGGAGGGCCATCCCGTTGTTCCGCCCGTGGAGGAGTGGGTCCAGGAGTTTCTGGACTACGTCACCCTGGAGCCCGACCAGGTGATCGGCACCATACCCGAGCGGGACCGTGTCATTACCGCCGAGAAGCTGGCTATAAACGCCGTCATGGCTGGTTGTAGGCCCGAGTATATGCCAGTGCTGGTGGCCGCCATGGAGGCCATCTGTGACCCCGACTACAAGTTCAACCACCTGGCCAGCCTGGGCAGCCCCTGCCCCCTCCTCATCGTCAACGGTCCCATCGCGAAGGAGCTGGGCATCAATTCCGGCATGTACTGCTTTGGACCTGGCTCGAGACCCAATGCCACCATTGGCCGGGCCATCAGCCTGCTGCTGTGGAACTGCGCCGAGGCTCGGCCCGACGGCATTCAACGAGGCCAGTTGGGCAACCCGATGCGCTACGGCGCCTGCGTTGCCGAGAACGAGGACACCGGATGGGAACCCCTCCATGTGCAACTGGGTTTCGGGCGGGACCAGAGCGCTGTCACCGTCGTCTCGGTTGTCCCACCATCTCCGGTTCACATCAACTGTTCCTCCCTGGACGCTGAAGTTGTGGCGGGTGTCCTAGCCCAGGGCATAGCCGAAGCCACGGACTTCCGGAAAGGCACCTTTCCTGTGTTCATTCCGCCAGCCTTCGCCGAGTCGTTCATCCAGCACGGATGGAGCAAGGATGATGTCAAGCGCTATATCGTGGAGCACTGCCGACGCAGCGTGGCGGAACTCAAGCGTCGCGGCCGGTGGGGGGTCGGTGCTATTGCGTTCGAGGGTTTCCAGGGGGACCCCAAAATGTACGTCGTAGAGCCCGGTGACGAGGACCGGTTCGTCTACCTCTTCAAAGACCAGGAGGAGTACAACCGCCTCACTTTCCGCCCCAGCGAACTGGCCCACAAGAACGATATCTACATCGTGGTGGCGGGCGGCGACGCCGGGTCACACATGGGGGTCTTCGATCACTACAGCGTCTCCACTGACCCGGTGACCAAGTCCATCAAGCTCCCGGGATATCGTTTCGTCCCAACGTAGGAGAGAGGAGGAGCGGTCATGTACACGTTGGAGGTCCTCAACCCCGTAGCCGCTATTCAGGGCGAGCTCAAGAAGAGCGTCGCAGCCCCCAGGCCACGCACCCTCGACGGCCTGACCCTGGGGCTCCTGTGGAACGGCAAACGCGGCGGTGAGGTGGCCCTCATGCACGCTGCCGAGCTGCTAGAGGGCCACTACCGGGACCTCAAGGTCATCCGCTACGACGGCTCCATGCCCTGCCCTCCGGCCATGGTCCAGCAGGCCCACCAGGAGTGCGACGTGGTCATCGGCTCCACCGCCGATTGAGGCTCGTGTACGTCGTGGCTTGTCCATGACCTAGTTGTGATCGAGAAGGCAGGCAAACCCACCGTGGGCATCCTCTCCCGGGGCTTCGAGGCTGACGCCCGCGCCACCGCCCGGGCCTTCGGTCTCCCCTCCTTCCGCTTCGCCGTGGTGCCCGATGTGCTCACCAGCATCTCCCCCGAGCGCATCCGCGAGGAGGTGGAGGAGGCCCTGCCCCGGATCATTGAGGTGCTCACCACGGCTCCCGACGGGGATGGCGCCACCCCCACAGCCACCACGGTGAAGCCGGCCGCCCGGGAGAGGTTCCAGGGGACGGACCGGTACGAGGCCTTTGAGCGGTTCGATGAGGCCTTCCTGAGCAACGGCTATGGGGATGGCTTCCCCCTGGCACCGCCCACGGAGGAGCGGGTGGCCCAGATGCTGCGGGGCACCACCCAGGATCCCCAGGACGTGGTCTCCATCATGACGCCGGGCAGCGGCATCGCCACGGTGGAGAAGATCGCCATCAACGCCGCCATGGCCGGCTGCCAGCCTGCACACCTGCCGGTGGTCATCGCCGCCGTGGAGGCCTTCGAG
>JBHIBI010000200.1:0-2537 GCA_046758985.1 Dehalococcoidia bacterium | reverse complement strand
GCTACCGCCCTCCCCGCACTTGGCGGGGCTTCAGAGCGTGAGCCGCAACTTTTCCCCGCCCATCCGCCAAAAAGAGAACCTTGGCACACATCATAGCAGTCTGGGCTAGAGCTTTCAAGGGTACTTTCCGACTGGATCGTGGCGAAATCAGTTCATGGCGGGCCGCGGCAGGCGTCTGACAAAAGGGCTGGTGAGGCTGCGGCTCAGTCAGCGGCGACTTCTGTTGCCCCTCGGACTGCGGACCCCAGTAGCAGCTCCGACATATCCTCGCCAACGCAGGGCTGCTACCAGTGGAACCGCCAGGGCCCAGGCCGCTCCTGTAGCGATCCAGGTGCCCATCCATACAGACTCTCGGTCTGGGACGACGTTCAGCCCGTAGCTCGCGAAGGGGATTCCCAGGGCCACGAGTGCCGATGCCGTGGGCGCTACCAGTAGCACCATCTGCTCCGTCACGGTTCGGGCAAAACCTCGTGCCATCCACAGCACCACTCCGAAGAACGGGATTCCGACAGCCAGGGCCAGAGGTTCGTGGATAACAGCGGTCAGGAAATCGCTCGGCTCCAATGAGGCAAGGGAAAAGGAGTGTTCCGGCCCCGCCACCATCCACAGCGCCGTGACCCAGATAACCCCCATTCCTTCCAGCACCACCAGTGTGCTGGAGGTCACCCGCCCGAAGGCGATCCAGCGCCGGTGCAGCAGGTGAACAGTGGCCATTGTGATGGCGCGAGCGAGGAGAATCACGCCGAGAGCGCCTACGGCGTCCCTGCCCACGTCTCGAATGTCTGCGGAACGACCGGGCACAAGACTCTGGTGCCATTCGTCAAGACCCCCATAGCCAATGGCAATAGCCAGGGCGAGGAGGGCCGCCACGGGCCATGGCCAGGGGAGCGAGATTCGGGTCGCCGCGTAAGTCAGAGCGGTGAGCACAGCAAACAGGGCTCCATGAACAACCCACTCCCATGTCCAGTCCGGTAACAGGCCGAACAGAGGGACCGATGCCCCCATTTCGCCAGCATCGGGTTGTTCCGACGCGTAGAAGATGAGCCCCATCCAGCCGAGCACTGCGCCCCAGATGACTACCGCGGCAGCGACCCGAAACAGTTGCATACCGACATGATACTGGACTCTAAGGCTTAGAAGAAGCGAGGCACCCTTGCAAGCACCGGTTAGCCCTCGCTTTGTGTCTACCGGGCGATAGAGACCATGACCCCTTGAGCGAGTAGGACCGCCCGAATCAGGCGGGCGGCTCACGAAGGATTTGGAGGAGTCACGGCCTGCGGGGTACAATGTTCCAGACCCGCAAAGGCAGGGTCTCTTCGGGCGGGCGGCGGATGTGCTACGGTTCTCGTGAGAGGAGAGGGCGATGAGTAAGGATGGCACCTTGACCCTAGAGGTCGCTCGCTTTGTGCAGGATGCCGACTGGCATTCTGTCCCCGAGCCGGTGCGGGACCGCTGCAAGGCGGCGATGGTGGATGGCCTGGCGGTGATGCTGGCGGGCTCCCGCACCGAGTGCGCCCAGGTGCTGGCCCGCTACCTGGAAGGGTTGGGCATACAGGGCCCTGCCACCCTGGTGGGGAGGCAAGGTACGGCGCCGGCCTCCTTTGCCGCCCTGTTCAACGGCACCTGCGGCCATGCCCTCGACTACGACGATACCCAGGTCCCCTCCAGGCCCGACCGGGTCTACGGTCTGTTGACCCACCCCGGTGTGCCCGTGCTGGCGGCGTCGCTGGCCGTGGCCCAGGAGGCGGGGGCCAGCGGCGGGGAGCTACTGACAGCCTTCTGCACCGGTGTGGAGGTATCCTGCAAGCTGGCTGAGGCCATCAAGCCCCAGCACTACATCAGGGGCTTTCACTCCACGGGTACCTTGGGGGTCTTCGGTGTGGCTGCGGCGGCCGCCAGGCTGCTCGCTCTGGACCTGGAGCAGACCCGCCACGCCATTGGCATTGCCGCCAGCAAGAGCGCGGGCATCCGGGTGGCCTTCGGCACCATGACCAAGCCCTACCACGCGGGTGCGGCGGCGGAGAACGGTATCGTGGCTGCACGTCTGGCCAGCCTGGGCTACCGCACGGACCCCAATGCCCTCGATGGGCAGTGGGGCTTCTTCCAGGTGGCGGGAGGAGGCTGCGACCCCGGGCTGCTCCTGGGCAGGCTGGGCAATCCCTATGCCATCGTGGAGCCTGGTGTGTCCATCAAGCCCTACCCCTGCGGCTCCCTGGCCCACCCTACCATGGACGCCCTGCTGGAGCTCCTGGTGGAGTACGATGTACGGCCCCAGGAGGTGGAGGAGATCGGGGTGGGCACCAGCTCCAACGTCCTGGCGGCCCTGCGCTACAACGAGCCCCAGAACGGCCTGGAGGCCAGGTTCAGCATCCCCTTCATGATGGCCATCCTGGTGCTAGAGCGTCGGGCGGGCATCCGGGAGTTTACCGACGAGACGGTGCAACGGCTGGAGGTGCGGGAGATGATGCGGCGGGTCCGGCCCTACCTCCACCCGGAGCTCGAGGCCCAGGGCTTCGAGCGCATCCGCAGCCTGGTGG
>JBHIBI010000199.1:0-2550 GCA_046758985.1 Dehalococcoidia bacterium | reverse complement strand
ACCCGGACCGCCGTCGCCATTGCCCTTGTTGGGGGAGGGTTCTGGTGGTGGCACTGGTACCGGGTCTCGCAAGGCGACGTGGAATCGCTGCTGCGCCAGGTGTACCTCTACCTCTTTGCCATCCTGGGCGGTGCAGCGACGGTGGTGGTCTCCCTCAGTGTCCTCCTCTTTGGCGTCCTCCAGTGGCTCATCGGCGTGCCGGACGGCGCGGGCGTTGCGGCCCATTTCCGGTTCCTCCCCGGCATGGTTGCGGGGCTGGTCGCCGGTGCGGGACTGTGGGGGTATCACTGGGCTGTCGCCCAGCAGGAGGCGCACCTCGCTGCCTGGAGGCTGCTAGCAGCTCGGCGGGTATACCGGTACCTGGTGGCAGCCTTGGGTCTGGGTACTCTTGCTGCGGGGTTGGTCACCCTGTTCTCGGCGGTGCTGGGGGTGCTGGTGCCCGCACCGGGAGAGGAGCTGGTCCGCACCGACGCGTGGCGGAACCCCCTCGCCCTTGCCGTCACCCTGATGGTGGTGGGAGCCCCATTGTGGAGCGTCTATTGGTTCGGGGTGCAACGGGACGTGAAAGCGGGGGGTGCCGAGGAGCGGGCCGTCCTCTCCCGCCGCGTGTTCATCTACCTGGTCTTCGGCATCGCTGTTCTGGTGACCCTGGGGAACCTGAGCTGGCTGCTCTTCATGCTCTTCCAGGGCTTGCTGGAAGGGGAGCTTTCGTGGCAGGTGCTTCAGGAGGCCAGGTGGAGCATTGGTATGCTGGTGATGGCCGGTGCCGTGAGCGTCTATTACTGGCTGGTGCTTCAGGAGGACCGCCAGGCGATGGCGGCCTGGCAGGAGACTCCGGCAGCGGCACCGCCGGTGCGCAAGATGGTAAGAGCCTTGGCTTCAGAGGCGGCTCAACCCTTGGTGCGACGGCTGGAGGCACGTTTAGGCTATCCCATCCACCTGTGGCGGCGGCTGGACCCGGACGTGGGAGCGCCTACCATGACCGACGACGAGCTGAGTGCTATTATGGAGCGGATGAGCGAGGTTTCTGGTGACCAAGTCCTGTTGACAATTGACGCCTCCGGTATCCAGGTGATCCCGTACCGGGAAGGGTAAACACCCTGCGGGTGGGGTCGGTTGACCGATACACGGTAGCCCAGCGGGATGGGCGCTTCAGGTGGGGGTTCGACAGGAGGTATGGCATGGCGGTCAAGGTGCTCATCGAGCGGTGGGTGCGCTCCGGCCATGAGCCGATGGTGTGGGAGATGTTACGCGACCTGCGTGGCCAGGCGCTGCGGTGCCGGGGCTATCTGTACGGCGAGACGTGGCGCTCCATCACCAACCCCAGGGTGTTTGTGGTGCTCAGCGTCTGGGCCAGTCGTGAGCACTGGGAGAGCTGGGCCCAGGACCCGTTCCGGCTGAAGGTGGATGAGCGTATAAACCGGATGCTCACCAAGCCCAGCAGCATCAAGCTGTTTGAGGAGCTGACCGGCCCACCGGAGCCTTCCCAGGGCCAGCGAAGGGGCGGAGGGAGAGTTCGGTAGGTACAGCAAGGATGCCAGAAGTTTAGGACGCAGGCTCTCCTCTTCCTGCCTTAGCCTTTGTGGGGCTCTCCTTTCCCTCGAAGGCGAGCCATGCAGCGTGGACGGCGTTGCCCACTCGCCTCCCTCGGAAATCGTAACCCGCCTGCAGCAGCCGCTCCCTGACCTCCTCCTTGGTAATGTCCGGGTTCTCCCTTCGTAGCAGGGCCACGGCCTCCCCCAGGGGCAGGGTCAGCAGCCGGCCGTCCCGGAAGCCGGCGGGGCTGACATCTCCCTCGCCGATGCGCTCCATTTCCATCCTCCACACCGCCTCCAGCGTGCGCAGTTGTTGTCCAACGTCGCGTATGAGGTGCTCCAGCTCCGCCCTCTGGGCGTGTAGCTCTCGCAGCCGCCGCCGCAGTGTCTCCAGGCGTTGCTCCAGGTCGGGGCGGATGTCACGGAACTCCGTGGTCATGATGCATCTCCAACCTACATCACAGGCTCTTTCCTCTCCATATAATTCCATATATATGTCTACATGTCAATGGAAGAGAGGCCTTTGGGGAATGGAGGCTGCGCAAGGGTGGAACGGTAGCATCTGGCGGAGGTCGGTCCTTTTGGTGTAGTATAGAGGGCTGGAACAGGAGGGTAGCCATGGAAGCCGCGGCTCGGTACCCAGGGGTGGCCTACAGCATTACCATCCGGGCTGAGTATCCCAATACCATCGGGATGTTGGGGACCATTACCTCGGCCATTGGCGAGGTGGGTGGGGATATCAGCGCCATCGACATTGCTCGCTCCAGCCGGACGATTATGGTTCGGGACATCACCGTCAATGCCCGAGATGTCCAGCATGGCCAGGAGATCGCCCGGCGGGTGCGGAAGGTGCCTGGTGTCAAGGTGCTCAACGTCTCCGATGCCACCTTCCTCCTCCACCTGGGAGGCAAGATCGAGGTGCGGAGCAAGGTCCCGGTCAAGACCCGGAACGACCTCTCGATGGCCTATACGCCAGGGGTGGCACGGGTCTGCATGGCTATCCACGAGGACCCGA
>JBHIBI010000198.1:0-2557 GCA_046758985.1 Dehalococcoidia bacterium | reverse complement strand
AAGGAGGCGTCCCGATACTCGGGACTGGTGGAGGTGGACCCGTGGGCCAGGGCCGGAGGTGCGGTGAACACCATCGTTAACCAGCAGGGGAGGCTCCTGGGCTACAACACCGATAGCGAGGGCTTCCTGCGGGCACTCCGGGAGGACGGCGGCTTGGAGCCCAGGGGTGTGCGGGTGCTGCTGCTGGGCGCTGGAGGCGCTGCCAGGGGGGTGGCCCTGGCCCTGGCCGCCGAGGGGGTGGCCTCTATGACCATTGCCAACCGCACCGCCAGCCGCGCCGAGGCCCTGGCGGAGCAGGTGCGCTCCCGGTTGCCCAGCGTGGAGGCCGTCAACTGGACGGGGCCGGACATGACCCGGGCGACCCAAAACGCCGACCTCATTGTCAACTGCACCAGCCTGGGGATGCGCCACGGCCCCGGCGAGGGTACCAGTCCCCTCTCTGCTAGCCAGATACCCTCAGGTTGCCTGGTGTATGACCTGGTGTATAATCCCAGTAAGACGCCGCTGCTTTGGGAGGCCCGCCGCGCCGGGGCCCGTACCCTGGGGGGGCTCCCCATGCTGGTGTACCAGGGGGCGGCCTCCTTCCGGCTGTGGACAGGGCGAGAGGCACCGGTGGGGGTGATGATGCAGGCGGCGCTGCGGGCCATGTCGTCAAGTTAGGGGGTCGTCTTGAGAGTGCTCCGGTTCCTCACCTCCGGCGAGTCCCACGGCCAGGCCCTGACGGCGGTCCTGGAGGGGATACCCGCGGGCCTGCCCCTCACCGAGGAGGACATCGCCCGCGACCTGGCGCGCCGTCAGGGGGGCTACGGCCGCGGCCCCCGTATGCAGATGGAGCAGGACCGGGCCAGGGTCCTCTCGGGGGTGCGCCACGGCCTCACCCTGGGCAGCCCCATCTCCCTGCTCATCGAGAACCGGGACTGGGCCAACTGGCAGGAGGTGATGAGCGTGGAGCCGGTGGAGGGGGAGGTGGAGAGGGTGACCCGCCTGCGGCCGGGCCACGCCGACCTGGCGGGGACGATGAAGTACCAGCAGGCCGATGTGCGCCCCGTCCTGGAGCGGGCCAGCGCCCGGGAGACGGCGGCCCGGGTGGCCGTGGGGGCGGTGGCGCGGCGCTTCCTGGAGGAGTTCGGCATGGAGCTGCACAGCCACGTGGTGGCCATCGGGGGCGTGTGGGCCCAGGTGGAGCCCCCGGTGGACTGGGAGCGGGTGGACGCCTCCCCGGTGCGCTGCGCCGACGCCAAGGCCGAGCAGCGGATGGTCCAGGCCATCGAGGCGGCCAAGGAGGCCGGGGACACGGTGGGTGGGGTGGCGGAGGTGGTGGCAACGGGCGTGCCCGTCGGCCTGGGTAGCTACGTGCACTGGGACCGCAAGCTGGACGGCCGCATCGCCCAGGCCATGCTGAGCATCAACGCCGTCAAGGCGGTAGCCATCGGCGACGGCGTGGAGGGGGCCGACCTGCGGGGCTCCCAGGTCCACGATGTCATCGAGCCCATTGACAGCCCCGGCCAGAGGCTCTGGCGGCGCGCCACCAACCGCGCCGGCGGCACCGAGGGCGGCATGAGCAACGGCCAGCCCATCGTGGTGCGCTTCTACCTGAAACCCCTCTCCACCCTGGCCAACCCCCTCCCCTCGGTAGACCTAACGACGGGGCAGCAGGTGCAGGCCCACTACGAGCGCTCCGACGTCTGCGTGGTGCCTGCGGCGGGGGTCATCGGCGAGGCCATGCTAGCTCTGGTGCTGGCCGACGCCTTCCTGGAGAAGTTCGGCGGCGACCACATCGAGGAGACGCGGCGCAACCTCCAGGGCTACCTGGCTACCCTGGGCCCACGGGGGCGCACCGGTGTGGAGCAGGATAGCTGAGAGGGGGCACCAGCTCCACCGCGGTCACAGGTTTCCTCGCTTGGGGACCAGCTCTCCCGATAGGGTATAATCTTCGGGATGGGAGTGCTGGTCATGGGACGCGGGGAGAACATCGTGCTCACGGGCTTCTCGGGCACGGGCAAGAGCCAGGTGGGGCGCCAGGTGGCCCTCATGCTGGGCTGGCGCTTCGTGGACACCGACGAGGAGATCGTGGGCCAGGCCGGGAAGCCGGTGCACCGCATCTTCAGGGAGGAGGGTGAGGCCACCTTCCGCACGCTGGAGAGCCAGGTGCTGCGGGAGGTGCTGGCCGGTGAGCGACAGGTGGTGTCCACCGGCGGGGGCGCTATCGTGGACCCGGCCAACCTCCGTCTGGTACTCCGCCGTGGCCTCCTGGTCTGCCTGGAGGCCCGGCCCGAGACCATCTGCCAGCGGCTCCAGGAGAACACCGGTGACGCCGAGTCCGATGTGCGTCCCCTGCTGGCGGGGTCGAACTCCCTCAAGCGCATCCGCACCCTCAAGGCCGCCCGGCAACCCTTCTACGCCCGGGCCCGCTGGACCATCCACACCGACGACCTGACCATCGAGGAGGTGGCCCGGGAGACGGTGCGGGCCTGGCAGCTCCTCCAGGGCCGGGGGCAGCGTTCCGACCCGGACCTGGCGGCGGTGGTGCACCACTCCGCCGGGAGCTACCCCGTCC
>JBHIBI010000197.1:0-2563 GCA_046758985.1 Dehalococcoidia bacterium | reverse complement strand
GATGGGCCTACTCCGGTTACTGCCACCGTTCTCCCGACCTGCGCCGTCGTAGCCAAAGACTCCGAGATCACCACCATTACACAGGTATCGACGATTTCCGGGACCACCGGCCCCGGCTACGGCTTCGATCCCCAGGCGGGCCAGGGTTACACCTTCTTTGCCGGTGGGCCCGGCTACGGCTACGCTGGCCTTGGCGCTATTCGGTGCAGCATCCGGCTGGATACCGGCGGCATGGGGCTGGGCGACTACACCGTCACGGTGGACGTCAACACCGGGGACATAGCTCACCTGACCTTTACCTCAGCCGACTTCACCTTCACGCTGAAGAAGAAGCCCTCGCCCACGGCGACGCCGACGCCCACACCTACGCCGACGCCTACACCTACGCCCACGCCGACGCCCACACCTACGCCTACACCAACACCCGTGCCTCCCGAGGAGGTCACCGAGGAAGTTGGCCAGGGCGGCACCGTGACGACAGATACAGAGGGAGACGGCGCCACCCCTGAAGACCCGGTGGAGACCTCGTTGACTTCTCCCAATGCGGGCACCGTATCCATTACGGAGACGACGACTGTCGGCATACCGCCGTCCGGCTTCGCCTTTCTTGACCAGCAGGTGACCATCGATGCCCCCACTGCTACCGCCGCTGACCCCCTGGCCATCGCCTTCGGCATAGACGCCTCCCTCATCCCCCCGGGCGAGGACGAGAACACGATCCAGGTCTTCAAGGACGGCGTCCTCGTGCCCGATTGCACCGGCGCCCCCGGCACCGCTTCGCCCGATCCTTGCGTTTCCAACAGGACGCTTCTGGGCGGCGGGGATGTCGAGATCACTGTTCTGACCTCGGGGCCCAGTGTTTGGAACTTGGGTGTGGCCGTTGTGCCCATACCTACACCCACGCTAGCCCCCACGGCGACGCCTACCCCTGTGCCCACGGCTACCCCCACGCCAGTCCCGACGGCGACACCGACGTCGGTACCGACGGCGACGCCTAGCCCGACGCCACCTCCAGTAGCCACGGCTACACCCATCCCGGCACCGACGGCGACACCCACCCCGGCGCCGACGGCTACCCCCACGCCAGCGCCCACCCCGACGCCCGTGGTGGAGGAGGCCCCAGGGGTCAACCCCGTGCTCATCCTGATTATCGTGGTGGTGGTGCTCCTGATCACCGCGGGCGGCGCTCTGGTCTACTACCAGGCCCGCCGGTCCTAAGGCCCCTCGTCCACGGGGATTTCCTCTGACCTTTCGGGAGGGGAAGGCATGTCCTTAGAGGTGCTTCGCTTTGTGGAGGCACACCTGGAGGAGACGGTGGAGGAGCTGCGGCTCCTCTGCCGCCAGCCCAGCGTCAGCGCTCAGCGGTGGGGGATCGAGGAGTGCGCCCGGCTGGTGAAGGAGCTGCTGGAGGGGGCGGGCCTGACGGCCCAACTCCTGCCCACCCCCGCTGAGGGCTATCCCCTGGTCTACGGCGAGCTCAGGGGCCGCAGCCCCCGTACCGTCCTCTTCTACAACCACTACGATGTCCAGCCCCCCGACCCCCTGGAGGAGTGGACCTCACCTCCCTTCGAGCCGGCGCTGCGGGACGGCCACCTCTACGCCCGTGGCGTCTCCGATGACAAAGGTCATATAATAGCCCGCCTGGCGGCTATCAGGGCGCTCAAGGCCGTCGAGGGAGAGTTGCCCTGCTCGGTAAAGTTCTGCATCGAGGGCGCGGAGGAGATCGGGAGCCCAGGGTTTCACCAGTTTGTGGAGGAGCACCAGGAGCTGCTCAGGGCCGATGGGTGCATCTGGGAGGGGGGCGGTGTTAACTGGCAGGGCCAGCCTCTCATCACCCTGGGCTTGAAGGGGATCCAGTTCGTGGAGCTGGAGTGCCGTACCGCTGCCCGCGACGCCCACTCTTCCTACGCGCCGGTGGTGCCCAACCCCTCCTGGAGGCTCGTCTGGGCCCTGGCAACCCTGAAGGATCATCAGGAGCGGGTACTCATCCCGGGCTTCTACGACGATGTGCAACCGCCCTCGGCGGAGGAGCTGGCGGCAGTGGAGGCCCTGCCCTCGGAGGAGGAGCACCTGCGGACCAGCTTGGGGCTTCAGGACTTCCTGCTGGGCGTGAAGGGGGCAGACTACCGGAAGCGGTACCTGCTGGAGCCTGCCTGCACCATCTGCGGGCTGGAGGCGGGGTACACGGGGGAGGGCTCCAAGACCATTGTGCCCGCCTGGGCCCGGGCGAAGCTGGACTTTCGCCTGGTCCCGGAGCAGCGCCCCGAGGACATCGTCGCCAAGCTCAAGGCTCACCTGGCCGCTCACGGCTTCCAGGACATCGTGGTGCGGGACCTGGCGGGGGAGCCCGCGGCCCGGACACCCCTTTCCCATCCCTGGGTGGCCCTGGTCCGGGAGGCCGCCCGGGATGCCTATGGGCTAGAGCCCCTGCTGGTGCCTACCATGGCGGGCAGCGGCCCCATGCACAGCTTCACCAAGACCCTGGGCCTGCCCGTGGCCTCGGCGGGCATCGACCACCCGGACAGCCGCCTGCACGCCCCCAACGAGAACGTGCGGCTGGACT
>JBHIBI010000196.1:0-2566 GCA_046758985.1 Dehalococcoidia bacterium | reverse complement strand
TAGGGTCTTTTAGTTATTGGACAATAGTTCAGACTTTGCCTATGCTTGGGATGAAGAGTGATGAGGGAGGGGAGAAAGGATATAGGCAGTGGCTGGAACTGGAGGCCGAAGGCGGCTGTTAGTGGAGGCACTCGGTGAGGTGCCGGACCCCCGGAGCCGACACGGGCGGAGGTATCCGCTTGCTGCTGTGCTCTGCGTTGCCGTGGGCGCCATGCTGTGTGGAGCGCGGAGCCTGGCGGCGATAGCCCAGTGGGGACGGGACCATCAGGAGCGCTTGGCGCCGGTACTAGGGTCCCGCCGAGGGGAGACCCCGTGTGTGGCGACCCTGCATCTGCTGTTCAAACGACTGGACCGGGAGGCGTTTGAGCGGGTCCTCGGGACGTGGCTGCAGGAACAGGGGATAGCCCCCGACGAGGGCATTGCCGTGGACGGCAAGACCTTGCGGGGCATTCATGGGGAGGAGGTGCCGGGTGTACATCTGGTCGCTGCGTACGCCCACCGCACGGGGGTGGTGGTGGGCCAGCAAGCAACCCTGGGGAAGGGCCAAGAATTGGAGGCGGTCTTCGCCCTCCTCCAGCACCTCCCGCTCCAGGGACAGGTCATCACCGGAGATGCCCAGTTTGCCCAGCGCGAGCTCTCCCGGCAGGTGGTGGCAAAAGGGGGGCCTACTTCTGGGTGGTAAAGGAGAACCAGCCAACGCTGCGGCAAGACATCGCCGACCTTTGGGACCTGGCGCCCTTGCCGCCGCCCCAGGTGGTGCAGACGGGACGCCACGGCGACCGGTGGGAGAGACGGCAGTTGTGGGCATCGGCAGCCTTGGTAGGGTACAGCGATTGGCCGCACCTGGCTCAAGTCTGCCGAGTGGAACGGATAGTCACCCGCAAAGGCACGACCACCCGTGAGGTAGCCTATGCCGTTACTAACCTTCCGCCGACAGCGGCGGGGCCGAAGCGGCTGCTCGCGCTCTGGCGGGGGCACTGGGGCATAGAAGACAGGCTGCATTGGGTGCGGGATGTCACCCTGGACGAGGACCGCTGCCAGGTGCGCTGCGGCTCTGGCCCCCAGGTGATGGCCGCCTTCCGCAACCTGACTATCAGTCTCCTGCGCCTGGCAGGTCACCGCAACATCGCCGCAAGCCTTCGTCGCAACGCGGCTCACCCCACCGAAGCTCTGGCCCTGGTTGGCATCACCTGGATGGAACACTAAAAGACCTTGATTCACTCACTTAAAATGTTACTGGGCGGGGTATGGTTCACTCAGCTAAGAATGTTACTGAGGAGGGCCATGCCGAGCGACGAGAAGATGAGCGTAGACGAACGACGGAAGTACCTGAGATTGGTAGCGCCCCGGTACAGGAGGGCGGGGCGGGCCGAGCGAAGCGGCCTATTGACAGAGATGGAGGCCGTGACGGGGCTGCACCGCAAGAGCCTACTGCGGCTCTTAGGGAGGCCGACGCTGGAGCGTGCACCCAAGCGGCCCAGGTCCCGGCGAAGGCGCTACGGGCCGGAGGTGGCCACTGTCGTGCGACTGGTCTGGGAGAGTCTGGACTACGTGTGTGCAGAGCGTCTGACTCCAGCCCTGGCGCCAACGGCGCAGCAGTTGGCCCGGTGGGAAGAGCTGGTCCTGACCGATGAGGTAACCGAGCGTTTGACTACCATCAGCCGGGCCACCGTGCAGCGGCTGTTGCAGCGGTTCCAGCGGGATACACCTAGGCTGCCCCGGCGCAAGCCCCAGCCGCCCAACGGACTCCTACGCCAGACGCCCATGGAACGGCTGGCCTGGAACGTCCAGCAGCCGGGCAGCTTCGAGGTCGACCTGGTACACCACTGCGGGCCGATCACCGCAGGTGAGTACGTCCACACACTGCAACTGGTCGACATCGCCACCGGCTGGAGTGAGCGGACGGCCGTGTGGGGGCGCAGCCAGGCGGCAATGGTGGCGGCCTTCCAGCGGGTGCAGGCCCGGCTGCCCTTTCCCATCACCCACCTGCACCCGGACAACGGCAGCGAGTTCTTCAACGACCACCTGCTTCGTTACTTCGGCGAGGCCATGACCGGCCTACACCTCAGCCGCAGCCGTCCCTACCGCAAGAACGACAACCGGTTTGTGGAGCAGAAGAACGCTACCCTGGTGCGGGCCTACGTAGGCTACGATCGGCTGGACACTCCGGGCCAGTGCGTGGCCCTCAATGCCCTCTATGACCAGCTCTGGGTGTACTACAACCTGTTCCAGCCGGTGCTGCGCCTGGTGGGCAAAGAGGTGGTGGAAGGCAAGCTCCACCGGCAGTGGGACCAGGCCCAGACTCCCTACCAACGCCTCCGGGCCAGCGGCGTGCTCGCTCCAGAACAAGCGGAGCGGCTGGCTACCCTCTATGCCCAGACCAACCCCCGACAACTGCGGGAGGCCATCTACCAGACCGTTGAACGCCTCTGGCAAAAACCACAGGTGCAACAAGCGCCGAGAAAGGCGGCGGCAGCAGCCCTACGGTAACATTCCTAAATGAGTGAACTACTTCTCCCAGGTAACATTCTTATTTGAGTTGACACGAAGCCCCCGTCCTATTCCT
>JBHIBI010000195.1:0-2625 GCA_046758985.1 Dehalococcoidia bacterium | reverse complement strand
CAGACGGCCGCCTATAGGGGCGGACGCCTAGAGCCGCTCAGCCGGTCCTCATCGGGTAGCAGGACCTGGCAGTGTGAACGTCAAGCGAAAAGCCACCCACTGTGATGATCGAAAAGACACCCACCCTTGGCGTGATGATGCAGGATGCCACCACCAGAGCCCGGCCTAGGAGCGGGCTTTCTCCTTTCTGCGCATGCTCTCCTTGAAGCGGTAGGAGTCTCCCTGGAACTCGAGGATGTGGCAGCGGTGGGTGAGGCGGTCCAGGAGGGCTGCGGTTAGGCGGGCATCCCCGAAGATCTCCGTCCAGCTGGCGAAGTCCAGGTTGGTGGTGATCAACACCGACCCCCGCTCGTAGCGTTCGGTGAGGACGCCGAACAGCAGCTCGGCACCGATCTTGGAGAAGGGGACGAAGCCGACCTCGTCCAGGATGAGGAGGTCCAGCTTGAGGAGGCTGGTCTCCAGCTTGCTCAGGCGCAGCTGGGCCTGTGCCTCGATGAGTTCGTTGATGAGGCCGGCGGCGGTGGCGAAGCGGACCCGCTTCCCCTGGCGGCAGGCGGCGACACCCAGGGCGATGGCGACGTGGGTCTTGCCGGTGCCGGTGGGCCCGGCGAAGACCACGTTCTCCTTGGCCTCGATGTAATGGCCCTGAGCCAGCTCCAGGATGGCCTGCTTGTTGAGGGAGGGGATGGTGGCGAAGTCGAAGCTGTCCAGGCCCTTAAGGACAGGGAAGCGGGCCTGGGCGATGCGTTTCCGCTCCGAGTTGGCCTCCCGGTGGTGGACCTCCGTCTCTACGAGGGCCAGGAGGTAGCGCTCGTAGGGCTGGTTGCTCTGGGAGGCCTCCTGGGCGAAGCGGCGGTAGTTGGTGGCGACGGTGGGCAGCCGCAGCCGCTTGAGGTAACTGTTCAGCAGGAGGTCCGCTTCCACAGTCATGACCGGGAGAGCAGGAGGTTGTACTGGGAGAGGTCTCGCAGCGGCACCTTGAGGCTGAGTTCCTGAGGCAAAGCGTCCAGAGGTAGGGGCGGCTGCCAGGTCGTCTCCATCCGGTGCAGCAGGTGACGGACGGCGTCGGCGCCCACGCAGCGGTAGCGGAGGGCCAACTCCAGGGCCTCGCCGAGCCGCCTCTCTCCCACCTGGTCCTTGAGGGCCAGGATGCGCACGAACTCCTTCACGCCGCGGCCGTCCGGATGGCGTTCTTCCAGGAAAGCCAGGGCCTCCCGAAAGGCCTGAGGCCAGGGGTAGCGACGCACAGCTCTCGCCTGGTGGAAGGCTCTGGGCTTGCGCAGGAGGGCCGGGACGTAGTGGTAAGGGTCCAGGATGTCCCGGCCACGCTCGTAGCAGCGGTGGTGGGAGGCCACCACCCGCTCGCCGGCGGCGATCTCCACCCGGTCGGTGTAGGCGCGGACCATGACGTTGCGACCGGCGTAGGCCGCCGGCACCGAGTAACGGTTGCTGTCGAAGGAAACCAGACATGAGAGGGTGGCCTTGGCCGGCCGGGTGACGCAGCAGGGCCAGGGGCGAGACGGCAAAGGCAGGAGATGGCGACGCTCCTGTTCCCAGGCCTCCGCCACTGTCCGGTCCTGCCCCCGAAGCCGGCGGCCCAGGCTGCTTCGACAGCGCTCTCGCAGGAGAGCGTTCAGCTCCTCCAGGGACGCAACGCGTGGAAGGGGCACCAGGAAGTTGCGGCGGACGTAGCCCACCAGGTTCTCCACCAGCCCCTTCTCGTGGGCCTCCCGGGGCCGGCAGAAGTTGCTCTCGAACAGGTAATGGGAACGGAAGGCCACGAACCCCCGCTGCTCCTCCCGGCGAGAGCCCGTTAGCACCCTCGTCACCGCCAGGGTCAGGTTGTCGTAGGTGATCACCCTGGGCACGCCGCCCAGCTCCTCGAAGGCGGCCACATGGCCGGCGGAGAACGCTTCCTGGCTCTGCCGCAGGAAGGCCATGACGAAGGGTCGCTGTGAGTAGCACAAGCGGAAGCAGAAGAGCTGCACCCGGGTCTGGCGGCCGTCCAGGTAGACCTGGGCTTCGCCCCAGTCCGCTTGCGCCTCCCCTGGGTCGTGCTCCAGGGGGATCATCACCTCCCGCCGCGGTCGCTGCTCCCGCACGTACTGGCGGACGGTGGACTCCCCGCCCCGAAAACCGAACTCCGACACCAGCCTTTCGTAGACGCGACGGGCGGTGTGATGTTGCTTAGGCGGACGTTGCTGGTCTTCCTCTAGCCAGCGATCAACGACCGCCAGGTACGGCCCCAGGACGAGCCGTGAACGTGGCCCCCGCATGGTGTACCTGGGTGGGCCAGCATCGCTAAGGGCGTTGCGGACGGTGCGGCGGTCATGGTGTCTCTCTCGGGCAATCTGCCTGATGCTCTTGCCCTCGATGAAGTAAGCCCGTCGGATCTGTTCTCGCTGGTCCACTGTGAGCACCCCTGACCTCCAGTCGCTGGTTTGGCACTGGCCAAGTCCAGCGTAGCCGGAGTCTCCTCTAGGTGGGTGCATTTTCGATCATCACTCCAGCTCTGAGGGTGGGTGCCTTTTAGGCTAGCATTCACAACAATCGGTCGATTCACGTCACCGAGCACTTGTTCCTGGTGGAGCGGAGGTAGCGCCCCATGGCACGAAAGCACCAACT
>JBHIBI010000194.1:0-2626 GCA_046758985.1 Dehalococcoidia bacterium | reverse complement strand
GGGGGAGACAAGCCCGCTTGATGTGCACTGTTGACTCCCCCAAAACCCGCTGTTATAATGGCCTTAAAAGTTGACTGATTTGGTCAACAATCTATCCAGGGGCAAGGAGCCCACCCATACGGTAACCGGCCCAGACGTGAAGTAAGAGCGAAGCCGTGACCACCGCCGCAAAGCGACCCCGCACCGACAACACCGGAAACAGGTACGTCAAGGCTGTAGCCAACCAGGGCTACAAGTACGGCTTCGTCACGCCGATCGAGGAGGAGAGTGCCCCTCCCGGGCTGAACGAGGAGATCATCCGCTGGCTCTCCGCCAAGAAGGGCGAGCCCGAGTGGATGCTGGCGTGGCGTCTCAAGGCCTACCGGCACTTTATCTCCCTGGTGGAGACGGAGCAGCTCCCCAAGTGGGCCAATATCCACTACCCGCCCATCGACTTTCAGAAGATCAGCTACTACGCGGCTCCCAAGAAGGGGCCGGAAAGCCTGGAAGAAGTGGACCAGGAGCTGCTCAAGACGTATGAAAAGCTGGGCATCCCCCTGGAAGAGCAGAAGCGGCTGGCCGGTGTGGCCGTGGACGCCATCTTCGACAGCGTGTCCGTGGCCACCACCTTCCAGGAGGAGCTGGCCAAGTACGGCGTCATCTTCTGTCCCATCTCCGAGGCGATCCAGAAACACCCGGACCTGGTCCAGAAGTACATGGGGTCGGTGGTCCCCTACTCCGATAACTTCTACGCAGCCCTGAACTCCGCGGTGTTCTCTGACGGGTCCTTCTGCTACGTCCCCAAGGGGGTGCGCTGTCCCTTCGAGCTCTCCACCTACTTCCGGATCAACGCCGCCAATACGGGTCAGTTCGAGCGCACCCTGATCATCGCCGACGAGGGGAGCTACGTGAGCTACCTGGAGGGGTGTAGCGCGCCCATGCGGGACGAGAACCAGCTCCACGCCGCCGTGGTGGAGCTGATCACCCTCGATAACGCCGAGATCAAGTACTCCACCATC
Source organism: Dehalococcoidia bacterium (assembly GCA_046758985.1). Classification (GTDB taxonomy): domain Bacteria; phylum Chloroflexota; class Dehalococcoidia; order Lucifugimonadales; family JBHIBI01; genus JBHIBI01. Next base: position 1,628 of record JBHIBI010000194.1, on the reverse strand, counting down.
CAGAACTGGTATCCCGGCAATGCGGAGGGCAAGGGCGGTATCTACAATTTCGTCACCAAGCGCGGTAAGTGTGCGGGGCGGAACTCCAAGATCTCCTGGACCCAGGTGGAGACGGGCTCGGCCATCACCTGGAAGTATCCCAGCGTCTTCCTCCAGGGCGACAACTCCATCGGCGAGTTCTACTCCGTGGCGCTGGTCAAGGGGTACCAGCAAGCCGATACCGGCACCAAGATGATCCACATCGGCAAGAACACCCGCAGCACTATCATCGCCAAGGGGATCTCCGCAGGCCACGGCAACAACACCTATCGGGGGCTGGTCAGGGTCCTGCCCAAGGCCACCAACTCCTGGAACTTCACCCAGTGCGACTCGCTGCTGCTGGGCGACCAGTGCGGCGCCCATACCACGCCCTACGTCGAAGTACGCAACAACTCGTCGCACCTGGAACACGAGGCCTTCACCTCCAAGGTGAGTGAGGAGCAGCTCTTCTACTGCAACCAGCGTGGGATTTCCACCGAGGACGCCCACTCGCTGATCATCAACGGCTTCTGCAAGGAGGTATTCAAACGGTTGCCCCTGGAGTTTGCCGTAGAGGCCACCAGGCTGCTCGAAGTAAGCCTTGAAGGGGCGGTAGGCTAATGGCTCAGGACTTGCCCATGCTTGAGATACGCGACCTCCACGCCGCCGTCGGCGATGTGGAGATACTGAAGGGGGTCAATCTCCAGGTCAAGGCTGGTGAGGTGCACGCCGTCATGGGCCCCAACGGGTCTGGTAAGACCACCCTGGCGTATGTGCTTGCCGGCCACCTCCAGTACTCCGTCACCTCGGGAGAGGTGATCTTCGGGGGGGAGGACCTCCTGAAGATGGCACCGGAGATGCGGGCCCGGGCAGGGCTGCTCCTCGCCTTTCAGCACCCTGTGGAAGTCCCGGGAGTGCGGCTCGACCACTTCCTGCGGGCTGGAGTCAACGCCATCCGCAAGAGCCGGGGGCTTGAAGAGTTAGGCGTGCTGGAGTTCGACAGGTTCTTCAGGAACAGAGTGAAGGTCACGGGGCTGGACCCCAGCCCGACCAAACGCAACGTCAATGAAGGGTTCTCCGGCGGCGAGAAGAAGCGGAACGAGATTCTGCAGATGGCGGTGCTGGAGCCCAAGCTGGCCATCCTCGATGAGACCGACTCCGGCCTGGACGTGGATGCGCTTCGGGAGGTAGCAGAGGGGATCAATCAGTTGAGGAGCCCCGAAAAGGCCATCATCCTGATCACCCACTACCAGAGGATACTGAATTACGTTATCCCTGATGTGGTGCACGTGCTCATCGACGGCCGCATCGTCAAATCCGGTGGGAAGGAGCTGGCCCTGGAGGTAGAGGCGGAGGGCTACGAGAAGTTCGAAGAGGCCGCAGCCGCCCTGAGGTCCAACAGTTGAGGAACGCCCGCGCTATGTCAGAGCACCCGTTAACGCAAGAGGAGAGCTACCTCGCAGCGTTCGAGCGGTTTGAGAAGAACGGCTCCGCCCAGGACCCTTTGTGGGCCCGGGAGCTCCGCAAGGCGGCTGTCTCCAGGTTCCACGACCTAGGGTTCCCCACCGCTCGCCGGGGCAATGAGGAGTGGAAGTACACCGACGTCGGCC
>JBHIBI010000193.1:0-2648 GCA_046758985.1 Dehalococcoidia bacterium | reverse complement strand
CCCGGCTGGGGGGCAACCTGGGTGAGGCGGGCTGCGTTGCCTGGAACTGCGAGCCCAAGGGAGTGGTTAGGCTGACGGTGGAGCCCCAGCAGGCCGAGGATGTGGCCCTGCTGGCCATTGACGCCGGAGCAGAGGATGTGCAGGTGGACGGCGGCGATGTCGAAATCTACACCACTTCGGAAAACCTGGAGGGGGTACGTCAGGAGCTGGCGGGCAAGGATATTGCCATAACCTCGGCGGAGCTCTCCATGGTGCCTAAGACCACCGTGAGCCTGGGCGACAAGGAGGCCGCGCAGACCCTCAGGCTGCTGGACGCACTGGAGGAGCTGGCTGACGTCCAGAAGGTGTATTCCAACGCCGACTTCCCCGAGGCGGTCCTGGAGCAGTACCAGAGAGAGGGGTAGCCCTTGCGTATTCTGGGCATTGACCCCGGCACGGTGAGCATGGGGTACGGGCTGGTGGAGGACGGCGAGGAGTTGCGAGCCCTGCACTGGGGTGTCCTCTCGCCGGGTGTCTCCCTACCCCTGGAGCAGCGGCTCCACCGCCTCTATGTGGACCTCTCGGCGATGATCCGGGAGTGGCAGCCCCAGGAGGTGGCGGTGGAGGACCCTTTCGTCGCTAGAGAGAACCGGAGCGTGCGTACCGCCCTGGCCATTGGGCAGGCCCAGGGGGTGGCCCTGATGGCCGCAGCCAGCTTTGGCCTCCCCACCTTTCGCTACTCACCCGCTCAGGTGAAGCACGCCGTGGCCGACTACGGTGCCAGCACCAAGGAGCAGGTGCAGGAGATGGTGCGGCTGCTGCTGGAGCTATCGGAGACCCCCGCTCCCAGCGATGCCGCCGATGCCCTGGCCCTGGCCATCTGCCACCTGCACCAGCGCCGACTGGAGAGCCTCCTGGCCCGGGAGACCACACGTTGATTACCGGTGTTCGTGGAGTGCTGGAGGCCAGGGGCCCCGATTGGGTCCAGGTACGAGTCGGGGGTGTCCTCCTCCAGGTGTACGTCCCCGTTACCACCACCGAGGAGCTGGGCCTTCCCGGCCAGCAGGTGGAGCTCCATACCCATCTCCAGGTACGGGACGACACTCTGGTGCTCTACGGCTTCGCTAGCCCCGAGGGCCTGCACCTCTTCCAGATGCTCACCGGCGTCAGCGGCGTGGGCCCGCGCCTGGCCCTGGCACTCCTCTCGGCCATGCGGCCCGAGGAGCTGGCGGTCACCATCGCCGCCGGCGAGGTCCAGAACCTGAGCCGGGTCCCCGGCGTGGGTAAGCGGACCGCCGAGCGCATCGTTCTGGAGCTCAGCGGCAGGCTGGCCAAGGAGGTGGCGGAGCTTCCCGTGGCCGCGGGTACTGGTGACGGCGACGTGGTGGCCGCCCTGATGGCCCTGGGCTACTCGGCCTCCGAGGCGCGGCAGGCGGCGGCCGCCGCGGGCTCCCCCACCGACGCTGCCCTGGAGGAGCGGGTGCGCCAGGCCCTCCAGCGGCTGGGGGGATAGAGCTAGAAAAGTTCCACCCAGGCCGAACTGGCCCTGGCCAGCGACTGTGGTGTGAGGTGTGCACATGCCAGACTGGAAGAGGATCGTCAAGAATATATCGGAGGCAATTGAGGCGGCTGCTCGTGAGGCGGGTGCCCAACAACGGACTAGACAGGTTAGAGCAGGCATATCTAGAAATGTCTACCAACCTAGAGAGTGTCTGTTCTGGGACTGTGATGTCCCAATCCGGCCTGACCATGTTTTCTGTTACGATCATTTCCAAGACCTTCAGGATGGACTCATCGACGAATGTCCAGGTTGCAGTCGTGCAAAGTATGCTCAATATGACGTCTGCCTTGACTGTTACCGAAATCCACCGCCTCACCTACCGAGGGTAAAAGCGGCGCCTAGCCCAGGCCCTAAGTATCAGTGGTACAGGCCTGAATACTCTGAGGCATGGGAAAAAGGTGATGCCACCGCGGATCAGTTTTTCGTCTATATCCTCAAGTTGGATAACGGCGAATTCTACCCTGGCCAGACAAGAGAACTCAGAGAGCGTTTGTCTGAGCATAGAGATGGAAAGGTGCAGAGTACTGCAGGGCAGAATCCTAAACTGGTCTGGTTCGGGACCCTCCCAACACGGGACGCTGCAACTGCGATGGAAGTGGAGTTGAAGAAGCTAGTACAATCGAACCCGCGAGAGATTCGTCGTATGGTAATTAGGTTCCGTGACCTTGTGCGAGAACTCGAAGATGCCTGACTTCCAGATCGTCTCCGACTTCCAGATGACCAGCGACCAGCCCCAGGCAGCCCGCGAGGGCTAACGTGCTACAATAGAGGCTGACATGGGCACCTTCTTCCATCCCCTCACCCTGATAGGCCCCGCGGGCACCCGCGAGACGCTGGAGGCGCTGGTGGACACGGGTGCGGCCTTCACCACCATTCCGGCGCCAGTCCTAGAGGGCCTGGGCGTGCGGCCTCACCGGAGGGTGCATCTGCGCCTTGCCAGCGGCCAGGTCGTGGACTGGGAGCTTGGGCGGGTGCTGGCTGAGCTGGATGGCGTGCAGGAGGAGATCCTCTGCATCTTCGGTTCCCCTGAGGCACCTCCGGTCATCGGCGCGCATACCCTGGAGGCTTTCTTGCTGGGTGTGGACCCGCTGGAGCGGCGCCTGGTGCC
>JBHIBI010000192.1:0-2663 GCA_046758985.1 Dehalococcoidia bacterium | reverse complement strand
CCCTTCTGGAGGCAGGCCACGGCGTACTCGATGCCCATGCGGGCCAGGCCGGGGTACTGGAGCACGTCGGCCCCCATGATGACCCGGGGCACGGGGCCGCTCAGGTCTACCGCCACCTGGCCCTTGTCCTCGGTCTCCAGCACCAGCTCCACCTCCAGGCCGGTGCGGGCCTGGATCTTGCGGCGGATGCGCTCGAGGTACTCCTGGTTGTCCATGCCGATGCTGTCTTGTGGAGTCCCTATCCTTTGGCTCAGGCCCATTATATCATTGGGTTGTGAGTCCGCTTGGCTCTGCTGACATCTTTGGGCAGCCGCCTTCTTCCCACCCGCCCACCCGTGGGGTTTTTTCGGGGGACACCCCCGAGCCCCCGGCAGTCCCGATAGTCGGGACTGCACCTTCCTGAAGATTTCAACGAAGCCAGTCCACTTCAAAAGGGGACGCCGTGGTTGAGGCCGTGGCCCTGGCTGCTGGCCTGGTGGCCTACAACAACCTGTTCAACCTGCTGCCCCAGCGGGCGCGGGACCGGCTGTACGTGCCGCTGCACCTGGGCCTCACCCTCCTGCTGCTGGCCTGGGCCCGCTATGTCGTGGGGTTGGACCTGGAGGCCCTGGGTCTGGGGGCAGGCGAGGCGGGGGCCAGCGCCCTTCGACAGGCTCAGGCCAGTGCCCTGTGGGGGCTGGGCATCGCCGTGGCGCTGGTAGCGTCCCTGTTCCTGCTGGTGGCCTTCCCGCGGCTGCTGCCTCGCAGGTTGGAAGACCCCCGGCTGCGGGGCGTAACCACCGGCGAGGTGGTCTACCGGGCCCTGGTGCGGATACCCATAGGCACGGCCCTCTTTGAGGAGGTGGCCTTCCGCAGCGTGCTCTACGGCCTGATGCTGGAGCGGTGGGACGCCGCCACGGCCCTGTGGGGCTCCAGCCTGGCCTTTGCCCTGTGGCACGTCATGCCTACCCGGGAGGTGGTGGGCAAGGTGGGAATGGCGAGGGGGCCCCTGCTGCTGGCGCTGGCCCTGGTGGGAGGCGTGGCCGCGACTTATCTGGGCGGCATCCTGCTGGGGCTGCTGCGGCAGGAGACGGGGAGCGTGGCCGGGTGCGTGGTGGCCCACGCCGTTATCAACTCCCTGGCCCTGGTGGCGGCCCGCTGGCGGAGCGTGCGCCAGGGCGCGGGGTGACGCTCTCAGCCCTGGGGTTCCAGCGCCTGCCGGATGGCCTGGAGCAGGGCGGGCTCCTCCTCGGGGAGCACCGTCCGGGGGTCGAGCATCACCCGGTCGCTCTCGATGCGGGCCATCACCGGCGGCCGGGCCTGGCGGAGCCGCTGGGCCAGGGCCTCGGCACCTCCGGGGGTGCCCTCGCTGTCCAGGGCTAGCACCCAGGTGGGGAGGGTCTCGCCGGGCAGGCTGCCCCCGCCCACGGTGGAGAGGCCCTGGTGGACCGCCGCCGAGGGCCCGATGGCCTCCTGCCAGCGGTGGGCGGTGGCCTCCAGCTCCTCGGCGGGCAGGGCGATCATCCGCCAGATGGGGACCTTCTCGGTGGCCTGGTCCTTGACGTAATGCATCAGGGTGGCTACCAGGGCGGCCAGGCCCAGCTTGTCCAGGCGCACGGCGCGGGCCAGGGGGTGCCGCTCCAGGCGGTGCACCAGCTCCCGCTGGCCCACCACGATGCCCGCCTGGGGGCCTCCCAGCAGCTTGTCGCCGGAGAAGAAGGCCAGCCCCACGCCGGCGGCCACGCTCTCCTGGGGGGTGGGCTCGTGGGCCAGAAGGAACGCCTCGGTGTCCAGCAGGCAGCCGGAGCCCAGGTCGTGCAGCACGGGGATGCCGTGCTGGCGGCCCAGCTCCACCAGCTCCTCCAGGGTGGGTGCGTGGGTGAAGCCGCTGACTCGGAAGTTACTGGCGTGGACCTTCAGCAGGGTAGCGGTCTGGGGGGTGATGGCGGCCTCGTAGTCGGAGGCGTAGGTGCGGTTGGTGGTACCCACCTCCACCAGAGTAGCGCCGCTCTGCCGCAGCACCTCGGGGATGCGGAAGCCCCCGCCGATCTCCACGGCCTCCCCACGGGAGACGATGACATCGCCCCCCTGGGCCAGGGCGGTGAGCCCCAGGAGCACCGCCGAGGCGTTGTTGTTCACCACCAGAGCGGCCTCGGCGCCGGTGAGCTGGCACAGCAGGGGCTGGACATGGGCCTGCCGGGAGCCCCGCTTGCCCTGGGCTAGCTCCAGCTCCAGGTTGCTGTAGCCCCGGGCGGCCTGCACCATGGCCTCGATGGCCTCGGCGCTCAGGGGGGCGCGTCCCAGGTTGGTGTGGATGATGACGCCGGTGGCATTGATGAGAGGGGAGGGGCACACCTGGTCCAGGGAGCGGGCCCGCTGGCTCACCGAGTCCACCAGCTCCGCCAGGGTGGGGGCAGGCTTGCCTGCGCCGATGGCGCTGCGGGCCTCCTCTAGCCGCTGCCGCACCAGACCCACCACCCAGTCTCGTCGGAAGGAGTCGGTGAGCGCCTGGATGCGCTGGTGCCCCAGCACCCGGTCAACGCTGGGCAGGCTGCGTAGCTTGGTGGCCTTGTCGCCGCCTCTGGGCATGGCTGGGTCTATTGTACCACCCTTCGAGAGCCTCAGGGCACCCTGGTCACGAAGCGGCCCACCCCAGGCTCTGCCACCACCTTGCCCTCTTCGGC
>JBHIBI010000191.1:0-2664 GCA_046758985.1 Dehalococcoidia bacterium | reverse complement strand
CCCAAAGCGGTCTCCCCATAACCCCTAGGTCAAGGGGAGCCCCACTGGCCTCCCCTCCTGGGCCGACCGGTCGGCGGCCAGGGTAAGCTCCAACGCCTGTCGGCCCTGCTCGCCGGTCGCGAGAGGGGCCGGCCGACCCGCGGTGACAGCGGAGATGAAGGAGGAGGTCTCCTCCTTCATTGGGCCCCAGAACTCACCCAGAGCCCACTCGCCGGGCATAGCAGTGCCCATGAAGGCAATGTCCAGCGGCGGTTTCCAGGACTGAAACTGGACCGGCTGTTCAGGCACCACGAGGAAGTCCCGGTGGCTGTCGTCCACGCTGATAAGCCCTTCAGTGCCGAAGAGCTCCAGCTCCATGATAGCACTGTAGGCAGGGTGCTTCTCCGGGATGAGCCAGGTGACGCCCATGGTCGCCACCGAGCCGTCATCAAACGTGACTATCACCCAGGTGAAGTCGGGCGCGGCGTACCGTTGCTTAAAGACGAAGAAACCCGAGCGGGCGAAGACCTCGGTCGGCCGCTTCCCTTCTAGGTACCACAACACCAGGTCCACCAGGTAGGTCATGGTATTGATGGAGGGGGTGGTACTGGGGGCCCGGGCGATGACGATTTCAGCCGCCATCTTGTTCAGGTAGATCTTCCCAAAGACGTTGACCACGTTGCCGATGGAGCCCCGGCGCACCTGCTCCTTGATCACCAGGAACCGCCGGCGGAACCGTTGGGTATACCCGACGAACACCGGGCTGCCCGAGGCGCGGGCGGTTTCGAGGATGCGGTCGGCATCGGCCAGGGTCATGGCCAGGGGCTTCTCCACCAGCAGAGGCTTCCCCAGCCTCGCGGCGGCCAGGGCAGGTGCCAGGTGCTCCTCTTCCCCACTGGACACGCTGACAGCGTTGACCTCCGTCCGGGAGACCACCTCCTCGTAGTTCGTGGACCAGAGGTCCGCCCGGCACTGCTCAGCCAGCCGCTGGGCCTTCCCCTCGTCGATGTCGGCCACGGCAAGGAAGTTCACCTGGGGCATCTGGGACAGGATGTGGGCCCGAAGGCTGCCGATGTTGCCCGCACCGATGACGGCGACACCAAGCTCTTGCATCTCCAACGCTCCTTTCAGAGGTGATCAGGTAGTGAAAGGGGCCCTGCGACCAGAGACCGTGCTGGTAAGGGGAGTCCTTACGTGGGCGGGGGCGCCTCCCGAGAGGGCAGGAGGACCACGGCGCTGCCGGGTACCAGTACCTCGCCACCCTCCTTCTCCACCCACACCTCGCACTCCACGGCGTGCTTGCCCTCTGCATGGAAGGTTGAACGTGCCGTCCCTTTGGCCACAAGCGTGTCGCCGAGAAAGGCCGGTCTCCGGTTCTGGAAGGTCAGCTTTTGCAGCCACCCAAAGTCGCCCGCCCACTGATGGATGAGCTGACACAGGAGAGCCCCGTGGGTGTAGGCGTTGATAACCACGTCGGGGTACCCCTCCTGTCTGGCCCAGTCCTTGTCGTAGTGGATACGGTGGCGGTTCCACACGATGGCGCCGAACATGAACTCCTGGATCGCCGTCGGCTTTCGGGTCACCGGCGGAATCTCCTGGCCGACCTTGACGTCCTCGAAGTAGAGCTCTGGCATTGCCACCGGGCCCCCTTCCGCCTTACCGGGCGATGTAGGTGAATCTCTGGGTGGCCACCAGCTCTCCCCGCTGGTTCCAGAACTTGGTCTCGGTAATAGCCAGCAGGAACGTGCCGCTCCGCCCCTCCCGCTGCTGGATGTCCACCACTCGACGCTTGGCGCTAAGCACATCTCCAGGACGCACGGGCACGAAGAACTCGAACTCGTTGGCACCCCCCATGCGACGGGGTAGCTCGGGTGGGAACGGGAGCACAGCTTCGGGGACTGAGCTCCCGTCAGGCGGGATCTCGCTCTCGGAGGGCTCGTCGCCTATGGCGCGGACAAACAGCGGAGGGGCGATGATACCCTGGTAGGGCGTGTCCCTGGCGTATTCCGGGTCGGTGTACAGGGGGGGCTCATAGGCGATAGCCTGGGCGAAGCGCCGGATCTGCCGCTCCGTGACCGGGTCGCTGACGTAGCTGGCCAGCTCCTTCCCGATCCACGACCGTAGCTCATCAGTGATCAGCCCCTTCGCCTGCATCCGTCATCTCCTCCGCCCTGAGCTCGTTTACGGACCCGGGGGATACGGGGGTAGGCTACCATCTCGTTGCTGGCAGCTCCGACAGCCGGTGCCCCCAAGATGCCGGCTGCGGGCGTATTCTACCTGGGGCACCTACCCTGGTCAAGGACTCTCTTTGCAGTGGACAGGGCGCGGTGTAAGCCCGAACTGTTTCAGGGGATAGCCGAGGTGACGCTCCACGCAATGCTCTCGGTGCTGCCCTTCCGTGGAAGGGCAGGCGTCGGCGGTCATACAGGTGCAGGAGGGGCAGGTGGTGGAGATTAGGCGGTGCCTCAGGAAGGTGGCTTAGAGTGGCGCAAACGAATATACTGTCCTCGAACATCGGCGAGGACGGGAAGCTATGGGGAATGCTCTTTACTATGGGGATAACCTGGAATGGCTCAAAGACAAGGGCCACTTCCCTGACGAGTTTGTGGACCTCATCTATCTTGATCCGCCATTCAATAGCCAGGCGAACTACAACAAGATATTTAATGAGCCTGGGGGTATGCA
>JBHIBI010000190.1:0-2684 GCA_046758985.1 Dehalococcoidia bacterium | reverse complement strand
CCATTCCAACCGTTATGAGCAATGATGTTGTCCGGGCCGACGATGTTGTCTCTGGCACCGTCGCGGATGGAGATACCGCTGCCATGATTGCCCAGGGCGGTTGATCCGCTGGCATCGGTGCCAATGTAGTTGCCTCTGAGAGTGTTGTTACTGGTGTCGCCGGTCCACCACAGGCTCACCCCGCTTGCACCGTTACCACTGATAAGCAGGGACTCTGCACTAATACAGAACTTTACCAATCTAGAATCTTGGCCGCCACCTCCATGCGGAGCCGGTGCCCGCTAGGCAGTTCGACCTGAGCCTGGTTGACCCGCTGGCAGGCCTGGGCCACGGCTGCCTGCACTTCAGGGTCGCTGTAGCCCTGCAACAGCACGTGCAAGTACTGGCCCCGTCGCCGTACCCAACCCGGCTGGTTGTAGACCAGCCGCACCATGGTCGCTTCATCCACCTTCTCCAAGAGCGTGCTGGCGAAGTACTGCTCTTGGACGAAGCGATGGGCGTTCTCGCCCGCCATCCGCAGGTAGGTCATCAGGTTGTCTTTCTCCAGATCGAAGTCGTAGAAGGGACGATCCTCTTGCAACTCTTGGAGGGTCTGAGCCACTTTCTCTCGTTTGCCTTGACGCGCCTCCAGCTTCCGCTGCCAGGTGTGCTGGTGCGCTATCAGCCGCCGCCGTCTCTCCTGAAGGCGAACCTGCTGGACCCGCCCTTCGCCAGCCAGTCGCTCCGCCCGAACCAGGAGCCGTTCCCGTTGCTTGGGGGTGGTGGCTTCCCGGCTCGCCCGGCGCAAGGCCACGACCTCCGCCTGGTTTTTAGCCTGCTTTTGCTGGACTTCCTGCTCCAGGGCCTCGATGCGCTCCGTGTACTCCTGCACTTTGCGTTGCGCCGTCGCCACCTGCTTCTCGCAAGTTTGCAGCTTGCGACGCAGGTCTTCTCGTTTCCGTTCCTGGGGGCGGTTGGGCGCTGCTACCTTCTTCTGCCCGTAGTTCGCGTCCAGGTTCTGGCAGGAACGCATGTCGCGGAAGACCCGCTCCTGGCCTTCCCATCGTCCCACGTAGACGCCGTGGGGGAGCTCGACCGGCACATCCTGTGCCCGCAAGCTGTGCAGGACAGGGATCAACCGCCCCGGCATCCCGGCCCGGCAATCCACCACCAGGGTAACCTCGGCCTGGAAGGAAAGTCCCCTCTTCCGGTCCCGCAAGAGGGTGTGGGCGTGAGCGACCCAGTGGGTGAGTTCCCCGGTTTCGGTGTCCCGGAGATAAGGCACGAACAGCCCTTCGACCTCAAAGGCCGCCTCTTGCTTCGGCGTCGGCGTCCGACCAATGGTCACGAAGCCCAGTTCCATTGCTTCCAAGGCCAGGAAGAGAGCCACAGAGCGCATCTCCTGATCGGCCACAATGCCCCGGACCTGCTCTTGATTTACCAGGGTGAGGAAATGCTGCACGAGGGGAAGCAGGGTGCGGGTCATGTGGTCATCCCCTGGCCCGCCGTGCATGTGCAGTCCATGCCCGGCGTCGTCGTGGAGGAAGAGTTGGGTGGTCGCTCCCAGAATCCGCTCGCTGGCCGAGATCTTCCCAGCGGCGATGGGGTAGCCGGAGTAGCGCACCTTGCGCCGATTGTCCAGGTAGAAGAAGGCACCCTCATCTGGGATGGGCCACACCTCCAGATAGCGTCGAGCCAGGGCATCGCCCAGGGGAGCGGCTACCCGCAAGGCTTCCAAATCCCCCAGGAAGTGTTCCAGGCTGGAATAGCCCAGGGTGGCACGCCCTCCGGCAACGAGTCCCAGGCCCAGGGGCCGGACCCAGCGCAGGTGGTAGGGGCGCACCAGGTCGAACCGGGGCAGCAACAGCAGGTGGGCCAGACGGCGGGTGATCGTCTCCGGACGATGGTGACAAGTGGCCCGATCAGGCCCTTGGTAGGTGGCTTTCCCCGCCAGGATCACCTGGGTCGCCGTGCTCAACACGCCCATCTGGAGGGCGGCCGCCTGAGGGGAAAAAGACCCCTGCCCGCTCTACGGGCAAGGCTCGCTCCCCCTGGGAGCGGTAGTGTTGTCCTCCAGGGATGGCCACTCCCTCCTCTCGCAGTATGTCGCTGACGCGGCTTTGGGAGATGGACTCCTGGAACTCGGATCCGAAGAGGGCAACCAGTTCCTGCTGGGTGAGGGCCAGGCTCTCTCGTTTCTGCTCCCGCAGCCAGGCCCGACGCTCAGGAGGCACTTTGTAAGCGTGACCATGCCGGTGGTCAATGAGTGCCTCCCAGGAAGAGCCCCTCTGACGGTAGCGACGGCGGAGTTGGGGAAGGTAGTTTCGACTGAGGGAAAGGCCCAATTCCTGGCAGAGGGCCTCAAAGTCCTCTCCCTGCTCGAGACGCTTGAGGAGTTGCTCCTGGGCCAGAGCTCGTTTGACCTGACGGGCGGTGTAGCGTTCCATAGGGTTCCTCCTGAAACCGAGATAGCCCTATGATACCCCAAGTGGAGCGATTGGGCAAGATTCTAGATTGGTAAAGTACAGGTTCAGGCCGGCAAAGCCAAATTAGGCTGCTGAAACACAATATGTTGTGGTTAACAGAGACCTATCCCCTAGATATAGTGGTGGGACTGTTCCCGGTCACGAAAAGACTGCAGAGTCCCTGCTTAGCTCGTTACTCGTTTCTTCTTCGCACGGCCATGGCATGGGCGGGGAAACCCT
>JBHIBI010000189.1:0-2688 GCA_046758985.1 Dehalococcoidia bacterium | reverse complement strand
TCCAGGGCCTTTTCCCGCTCCGTGCTCATCTTGGCTCCCAACACAAATGTTCCACTGCCGTTGCCAGGGCATCATAGCACAGGCCGTCCCTGGGGGCAAGGGGGTGAGGGGGCGTCTTCAAGTAAGCGAGGCCCTGAGCTACGCCAGGGCCTCATACACTTTCTCTTTGGAGGCGACGGGCGGATTCGAACCGCCGAATAGGGGTTTTGCAGACCCCCGCCTTAGACCACTTGGCTACGTCGCCCCATGTGCTGCTGTTGGTGCCGAGGGCGGGATTTGAACCCGCACGAGCGATGCTCACGGCCCCCTCAAGACCGCGTGTCTACCAGTTCCACCACCTCGGCAGTCTCTTCTCCGTTCGTCAGCCTTTGCCCTTCCGGGCTCGGTCTCCCCGCGACGTTCTGGCAGGAGCGGGAGGATTCGAACCCCCCGACCACCGGTTTTGGAGTTCGAGGAGGTTCGTCCCACCCGGTGCCATCATATCTAGCGGGGTACCCTCCCGTCAAGGGCGTTGTGCCTGGAAGTGGTGCCCCGTCCTGTCTGATCACGGTAATTATGGCGGCAGGATTTGGTGACAGCTCGGGCAGGGTGCTGTCAGGGTTGGACCTAAGCGATCAGGAAGCTGCTAAAGGTCGTCACACGTAGCCTGTACCGAGCCAGGGCGCAGCTCCCTGGCCTCATTTCTCTTGATCGCTGCTGTAACAGCCTATTGGCGTGGGCCATGATAGCTGCCAGTCTAGAACCGCCAGCCAGCAGGTGAAGGTCTGAAACGGCACCAAGCAGACGATGGGTGCCAGGAACTCAGGCAACGGCGCCGGCCCCAGGGCCCGGCCGGCAATGGATGCCATCTCGGCGTCCCCCTCCTGGACCAGGGCCATCACGTGGGCACCCGTCTCCATACCGCCCGAGTTCTAGAGCTGGCCGGTGAGGATGACGGCCACCTGCTGCGCCGCCACCTCCGCCTTGGCTCGCAGCTCCCCCTCCCCTCGGACGCTCTCGATGGGGTGCTCGATGATGGCGAAGGGGTAATTGGGCGCACCGTGAGCCCGGGCCATGCCCTTGCCAGTGGTGGCCACCAGCCGGTCGGTCCCAATGACCGCCGCGGGGATGCCCCGCTTCTCCAGAGTAAGGGCGTCGGCCAAACTGGCCGAGGTACAGGAGCCTCAATCCCCCACGCCGGTGATAACAGCGTCACACCTCCGGGCCAGTTCGTCGTAGATCTCGGCGGGGGCGATGTTCCCGATGTAGGGCTTGGCCCTGAAGATGAACTCCCTGATTCCGTAGCGCTGCCTCAAGAGTTCCACCACCATGTGTATGATTTTGTCGCCGTGGGGACGGCTATTCCAGATGGCCCCAAGCACTTTGTGGTCCAGAGTTGTGGGCCGGCTGGCCGGACGGAACTTCCCCGTGGCCGGGCCCGCCGTGGGGCTCAGCACCGAGAAACGCACATCCTCCAGCATCTTTGTCTCCTCGCCCGCTCTATCATCTCTATGCGGGCAGTCGGATGGGCTTGGTCACCGGGTTCCACGACTCCCCGTAGGGTAGAGTATACGCTAGCTGGAAGCCGGCATCGCCGCCGGCCACCATCACGAAGATGTCGATGCGGTGGGCCATTTCGCTGGGACTGAAGGTCTGGTCGGCGAACTCCGTCTGCTCCTTGAAGAGGTAGACGAACCACTCCTCGTCCCCTGGCTCCACCTGAGCAGGGTTGCCCTGGTACCCTGTGAAGCCGGGGGAGTTCCTGGCCCAGCGGCCGCATCGCTTCAACTCCGCCACCGTCTGGCCAGCGTTCTCCATGATGTGCCTCCGCAGGTCCTCCTTGCTCCAGCCCCCCTGAATGAAGGCCTCGGCGTGGAGCGGTGGGACGAAGAGCACGTAGGTGCCCTGGCGGAAGAAAGGGTTGTGGCCCATGTGGTAGGCGAGGACTTGAGCTATCCACTCGGGGACAAAGGAACTGCACCACACCACGTTGGGGGTGGACGGATAGGTAGAGACCGCGGTCACCACGCTCTGCTCCCGCGGAAAGCCCATCTGCACGTGCAGGGGCTCCCAATCTAGCTCCTCGTTCTCCCCGATGACGTTGCTAAATCGGATGGGATTGCCCCACTGGCCCCGCTGGATGCCATCTGGCCGGGCCTCGGCACAGTTCCACAGCAGCAGGCTGATGGCCCGGCCGATGGTGGCGTTGGCCCGCCATCCTCCGGCACCGAAGAGGTACATGCCAGTGTTGATCTCCAGCTCCCGGACGACGGGGCCGTTGACGATGAGGAGGGGCCAGGGGCTCCCCAAGCTGGCCAGGTGGTTGAACTTGAAGTCAGGGTCACATATGGCCTCAACAGCGGCCACCAGCACAGGCATGTATTCCGGCTTGGAGCCCGCCATGACGGCGTTGATGGCCAGCTTCTCTGCGTTGATGGCCCGGTCCCGCTCGGGTATGGTGCCGATCACCTGGTCGGGTTCTAGGGCAGCGTAGTCCAGGAACTCCTGGACCCACTCCTCCAGAGGTGGGATGACCGGGTGGCCATCGGTCCATCCCTGGTCCCAGGCCAACTCCAAGAGCTGTCGCAGACCGGAGACCCCGGTGTGCTCAGAGCCCAACCGCTTCATGGGGTCACTCAATCTTGGCACCAGCGCAAGCATCATCAGCCTACACCCTCCCCAGCCTCTTGTGTCAAGCCGCTGGACAGA
>JBHIBI010000188.1:0-2699 GCA_046758985.1 Dehalococcoidia bacterium | reverse complement strand
ACCCAACCCCGGTGCGAGGACTCAAGTCACAGGCATACAAGGGTGGTGCCAGCCCTCACAAAAAGGCCCCTTGCAGCAGGGGCCAAGCAACCGGAATGGCGTGGGAAGGCTAGGGACCCTTTCCACGCACTCCACTCACCAGCTCACTCATGAAGGAGGAGAAAAACTGGAGCTCGCCCAGGGTGTCAGCGTAGTCCATGCGGGTGGGTCCCAGCACCCCCATCAGCCCCATCGTCTCCTCCGTTACCCTGTACGGGGCCAGGGCGACACTGAAGGACTTCAGCACCTCCTCCCGGTTCTCCGCCCCGATGATCACCTTGACGCCGGTCTGCTCTGAGCTTTCAGCCAGCAGCAGACGCAGCAGGATGCCCCCCTCCAGGGCCGCTGCCACCTCCCGCACCCTGGGGCTGGCATACAGCTCGGGCTGGCTCAGCAGGTGCCGCAGGCCGTCAACGTAATGCTCGACCGTCTCCTCCTCCTCCTCGGCCTTCATGGCCACCAGGGTGCTCTGCTTCACCCACTCCTCAACGGGGGTGAGCTCCACCGCTTTCCTCCCGATCTCCCCCCTAGTGAGGCCACTGAAGACGCTGTTCAACTTGTTGGCTGTCCGAGTCAACTCATCAGGGGTGAGGGACTCCTTCAAAGGGAGGAGTTGTTGCCGCAGCCGGGCCTCCTGGAGGACGATGATCAACAGCACTAGGAACTCCTGGAGGTACACCAGTTGAAGATGCCGCAGCCGGGTACTCCCAGACCTGGGAAGGGTGACCAGCACCAGGTTGCCGGTCATCTGGGCCAGCAGCGTCGCCGCCAGGCGGGCCCAGACCTCCAGGTCCCTACTAGCCTGCCCGAACCGGTGGCGGACCCGCCGCTGCACCGCCAGGGGCAGGCCCGGCACCTCCTCTAACGACTCTACGAAATATCGGTACCCCTTATCGCAGGGCACGGCCCCCGAGGAGATGTGCTGGCGGCTGATGTACCCCTCCTCCTCCAGCTCCGCCATCTCGTTGCGGATGGTGGCCGGACTCACCGTCAGCCTTGACTTGTGGGCGACGCTCTCAGAGGCGACAGGGGCAGCCGTCTGAATATACTCGTTGACGACGACCTTCAGGACCGTCCCCGTTCGTGGCTTCAACATAGCTCCCCTCTAGACCCTAGCTTAGCACTCTGCCACGGAGACTGCCAAGCTGGTAGCTGGACTGTAGCACGGCCTTCCGTCCCCCGTCAAGTGTATTGACGCACCAGGTTTGCTCTGCTTATACTGCGGTGGCAGCTTTCGTAGCCCTGAGCAGGAGATGCCCATGCAGGCCCGTTCTTCAGCCATCACCCTTGCCGATGCCGTGTTCCCCGCCACGGGGGTCCGCCAGTGGGATGCGCTCCGCGACCTGGCTCTGGTGGTGGGCTTCAGCTTGGTGACCGTCCTGTTTGCTCAAATAGCGGTCCGCCTGCCCTTCACCACGGTGCCCATCACGGGGCAGACCTTCGCCGTGCTGCTGGCGGGAGGGGCCTTGGGCAGCGTACGGGGGGCAGCCAGCCTCTTCCTGTACATGGTCTGGGGCATGGTAGGCATCCCCGTCTTCGCCCCGTCCAGCGCTGCCCTGCAAGGCGAGGTGGTCCACTTCATCCTGCCCTGGGAGGGGACCTCGGCCCTGGTGTGGAACCTGACCAGTGGTGGGTACATCGTGGGGTTTATCCTCGCCGCCTACGTGGTGGGGCTGCTGGCCGAGCGAGGCTGGGACCGGGGCTGGCGGGTCAACCTGGCCATGCTGGCGGGCAACGCCGTCCTCTATCTCTTTGGCCTGGCGTGGCTGGGCTACGTCATCGCCTCGCACACCCTGGACGCCAGCCTGGGCTTCAACCTCTACGAGGCCATCCCCGGGCGCCACGCCCTAGACAAGGCCCTGGTGGGTGGCCTCTACCCCTTCATTGTGGGGGACCTGCTGAAGCTCTACCTCGCCTCCCTGGCCTTGCCCTCGGCATGGGCCCTGGTGGGCCGGGTGAGGAGATAGAACCCAGGAACTGGCGAAGCTGTCCACAAAGGAGTAAGACACCGTGCCTGTGGAGATCGTCTGGCTCGGCCACGCCTGCTTCCGCATCCGCAGCGGGGGCCTGACCCTCATCACCGACCCCTTCCCCGAGGCCATCGGCCTCTCCATGGGTCAGCCAGACCCGCCGGGAGCCGACCTGGTGACTGTGAGCCACCAGCACCCCCATCACAGCCACACCCAGGGCCTGGCCAACGAGCCTCGGGTGATCAGCGGGCCCGGTGAGTACGAGCTCTCCGGCATCTACATTCGGGGGGTGCGTACCTCGCCGGGGGAGGACGACCCTTCGGAGAAACGCAACACCGCCTACCTGGTCCACGCGGAGGAGATCCGCATCTGCCACCTGGGGGACATCAGCCAGCCCCTCTCCGAGAGCCAGGCCGGCCAGCTCACCCCCGTCCACGTGCTCCTGGTGCCGGCAGGCGGCGTCTGCACCCTCTCGGCGGCCAGCATCTCCGAGACCATCACCACCCTGAGCCCGCGCATCGTCATCCCCATGCACCACCACGTCCCTGGCCTTCAGCTCAAGCTGGAGCCCCTGGAGCCCTTCCTGCGGGAGCGGGGGCTGGGACACCTGGAGCCCCAGCCCCGCCTCACCGTCTCCCCCTCCACCCTGCCCGAGGAGACCCGGGTGGTGGTGTTAGAACCCCAGGGACG
>JBHIBI010000187.1:0-2702 GCA_046758985.1 Dehalococcoidia bacterium | reverse complement strand
CCCTGGTCACGAAGCGGCCCACCCCAGGCTCTGCCACCACCTTGCCCTCTTCGGCCACCATCTGACCACGGAGGAACACCTTCACCGGCTGCCCGCGCACCCGGTGGCCGCTGAAGGGGGTCCAGCCGGCCTTGGAGACCACCTGGTCGTCGGACAGGACACGCTCCCGGTGCAGGTCCACCAGCACGACGTCGGCGTCGGAGCCCACCTGGAGGACTCCCTTGCGAGGGTAGAGGCCGTAGAGGCACGCCGGGGTCTCGCACACCAGCTCCACCAGCCGCTCCAGGGAGATGTAGCCCTGGTTGACGCCGTTGAGCAGCATGGTGAAGGTGGTCTCCACCCCCGGCAGGCCGAAGTGGACGCTCCAGATGTCCCCCTCGGCCTTCTGGGCGCGGGTAGAGGGAGCGTGGTCGGTGGAGATATGGGTGATGTGGCCCAGGGCGATGCGCCGCCACATCTCGTCGGCCTCTTCCTGGCTGCGGGCCCGCGCCGGAGGGGTGAACTTGCGGAGGGGGCCGTGGGTCAGCACCTCCTCCTCCCGCAGGTAGAGGTACTGGGGGCAGCTCTCCAGCCACAGCCGGGCTCCCAGGGCTCGCTCCCGCAGCAGCAGGTCCACCACCGGCGGATGGCTGACGTGGGCCACGATGGTTCGGGCCCCGGTGAGGCAGGCCAGGAGTGCTACCGTCGCCGTGGCGGTCAGCTCCGCCTCCCGGCTGCGCCACTCGGGGATGATGCCGAAGTCGCTGCGGCCTGCCTCGCGCAGGCGGCGCTCGTTGTCGGCGGTAATGAACTCGTCCTCGCAGTGCACCAGGCACAGGCCATCGAAGGAGGCCACCGACTGGAAGAGCCGTAGCAGGTCCCCCGGGAGGATGGCGGGGACGCCGTGGGTGTTGCAGGTGAACACCTTGAGCAGCAGGGCCCCCGCTGCCCACAGCTCTCGCACCTGGTCGATGCGGTCGGGCCAGACGTGGGCGGTGAGGCCATAGTCCACCAGGGAGCGGTCGGAGAGGTACTGGGCCTTCTCGCGGAGGAGCTCGGGGGTCAGCACCGGCTGGGCGTGGGTATGCTCGACGACGGTGGTGACGCCGCCCACGGCGGCCGCCGAGCTGCCGGTGATGAAGTCCTCGCGCTCGGTGGGGCCGGGGTCCATGAAGTGGACGTGGCCGTCCACCATCCCCGGCAGGGCGTACAGCCCCTCGGCCTCTACCACCGAGGCGGCCTGGGCCTCCAGCCGCCCCAGGGCGACGATGCGCCCGTCCTTGACGTACAGGTTCCCCTGGGTCTGCCCCCAGGGGCTGACCAGGGTGGCGTTCTGGATGATGAGGTCACACCGCATTGGGGCTCCTCTGAGGCAGTTGGGGGCGGCTGCCAGAGCACCACGGTGGCGTGGGCGATGGCCACCGTGCGGTGCTCCTGATTGAGCATAGCGCAAGGGCCGGGCGGGCGCAACCCAGCGTGGTACAATAGCCGCTGGAGTAGTATGCCGTGGCCCAGCAGGTGCGAGTCCGCTACGCCCCCAGCCCCACGGGGGAGCCCCACATCGGCAACATCCGCACGGCCCTGTTCAACTGGCTCTTCGCCCGCCATCACCAGGGCGCCTTCGTGGTGCGCATCGAGGACACCGACCGGGAGCGGTACGTGGAGGGGGCGGTGGAGCGCATCTTGGAGGGCCTGCGCTGGCTGGGCCTGGACTGGGACGAGGGACCCCAGGTGGACGGGTCCTACGGCCCCTACGTCCAGTCGGAGCGCAAGGAGCTCTACCACCGCTACGCCATGGAGCTGCGGGAGCAGGGATACGCCTACCACTGCTACTGCTCGCCCCGACGGCTGGAGGCGATGCGGCGGGAGCAGCAGCGTCAGGGCCGGCCGCCGGGCTACGACCGTCTTTGCCGTGACCTTTCGCCGGAGGAGCGCCAGCGCAGCGAGGCCGAGAACGCCACGCCGGTGGTCCGCTTCAAGGTGCCCCTCTCGGGGGAGACCACCTTCCAGGACGCTATCCGCGGCCCGGTGGTTTTCCAGAACGGGCTGCTGGACGATTTCGTGGTCCTCAAGTCCGACGGCTTCCCCACCTACCACCTGGCCAGCGTGGTGGACGACCATCTGATGGAGATGTCCCACGTCATCCGGGGGGAGGAGTGGCTCTCCAGCACGCCCCGGCACGTGCTCCTGTACGAGGCCCTGGAGTGGGAGCACCCCATCTTCGCTCACCTGCCCATGATCCTGGGCCCCGACCGGGCCAAGCTCTCCAAGCGCCACGGGGCCACCTCGGTGCTGGAGTATAAGGAGGCAGGTTACCTGCCCGACGCCTTGGTCAACTTCATGGCACTGCTGGGCTGGTCCCTGGACGACCGGACGGAGCTGCTGTTGCGGGGGGAGCTGGTGCAGCACTTCTCCCTGGAGCGGGTCAGCAGGTCTGCCGCCATCTTCAATCAGGAGAAGCTCCAGTGGATGAACGGGGTGTACCTGCGGCAGATGGGCCAGAAGGAGCTGGCGGAGCGGCTTATCCCCTTCCTGGAGCGGGGGCTGCCTCCGAAGGTGCCGCGGCCCCTGGACCGGGCCTACCTGCGGCGCATCGTGCCTTTGGTGCAAGAGCGGCTGAAGCTGCTGGGCGATGCGGTGTCCCTGACCGGGTTCTTCTTTGTGGAGCGGCTGGAGTACGATGCCAGCCTGCTGTTGCAGGTGTTCCGGGAGCCCCTTCAGAA
>JBHIBI010000186.1:0-2812 GCA_046758985.1 Dehalococcoidia bacterium | reverse complement strand
TCCCCAGGTAGGACTCGAACCTACGACCAAGCGGTTAACAGCCGCCCGCTCTACCACTGAGCTACTGGGGAACGCATTTTATTTTAGCGGTACGCCAAGGATACTGCGTTTATCGCTCAGCATTAATCCAACACCCCTGATCCCGATTGTCGGGACGACCCGCCGGTTAATCCCGACCTGTCGGGACTCTACCACTGAGCTACTGGGGAACATCCACAGGGATTGTAGCACCTGGCCGTGCCGTCCTCAAGCGCCCCGCTCGGTTGACAGCCCTCCCATGCCTTCCTACAATACTGTCTACCTTCCCCTGCCGTCCCCGCGCCGGAGGTGCGCCATGACCGCAGCTCCCCTTCGACCCTTCGATCCCGATACATCGGGACTCAGGGCACCGCAGGCTCGGGGCGCTGCCCTTTCTCGCAGCCACGTCTTCTCGCGAGGGGGGCTGGTCTGCTCCACCTCGCCCCTGGCGGCCTCGGCGGGCCTGCGGGTGCTGGCCCAGGGAGGTAACGCCTTCGACGCCGCCATCGCCGTGGCCGGGGTGGAGGCGGTGACGGTGCCCCTGCTGTGCGGCCTGGGCGGCGACGTGTTCGCCCTCCTGTACCACGCTCCGTCGGGCCGGCTGGTGGGGATCAACGGCAGCGGTGGCGCGCCCCTGGCGGCCACCGTTGAGCTCTACCGCAGCCGCGGCCATCAGGCGATGCCCCTGGAGGGCCCCCTAGCACCGTCGGTGCCCGGCGAGGTCCATGCCTGGGAGACGGTGCTGGGGCTCTTTGGCACCTGGCCGCTGGAACGGCTCCTGGAGCCGGCCATCGGCTACGCCGAGGAGGGGTTTGGCTTGCCCCCTAAGCAGAGCGGGGCCTTCACCACCTGCGCCGACACCTTCGCCCGCTACCCTGCCACTGCCGCCGTCTTCCTCGAGGAGGGCAGGCCCTACCAGGCGGGGGAGGTGCTGGTGCAGCGGGACCTGGCCCGTACCCTCAGGCGGGTGGCCCAGGGGGGTGCCGAGGCCTTCTACCGGGGCGACCTGGCCCGGGAGATGGTGCGGGCGTTGCAGGAGGCGGGGGGCCTCTTCACCCAGGAGGATTTCGCACGACACGAGACGGAGGTGTACGAGCCGCCCATCAGCACCAGCTACCACGGCTTCACGGTGCACCAGACCCGACCTCCCTCCCAGGGGTTCCTGGTGCTGGAGATGCTGAACATCCTGGAAGGGTACGACCTGGCGTCGCTGGGGCCGGGGAGCGCCGAGGCTATCCACCTGATGGTGGAGGCGAAGAAGATGGCCTTCGCTGACCGGCTGCGCTACTTCGGGGACCCCCGGCAGGTGGCGGTGCCCCTGGAGGAGGTGCTCACCAAGGAGTGGGCGGCGGAGCGGCGACGGCTCATCGACCCGCGGCACGCCAGGGAGCAGGTGCCTGCGGGGTCGCTGGGGCAGGTGGCGGGGGATACCAGCTACTTCTGCGTGGCCGATGCCCAGGGCAATGCCGTCTCCTTCATTCACAGCCTGGCCAAGGTGGGCGGCTCGGGCTTCGTGGCGAGGAACACCGGTGTTCTGCTCAACAACCGCGCCGCCCGGGGATTTGTCCTGCGGGAGGGGGACCCCAACTGCCTGGCCCCAGGCAAGCGCACCATGCACACCCTGAACTGCTACATGCTCTTTCGCGACGGGAGGCCCTGGCTGGTGGGCGGGACGCCGGGCGGCGACTTTCAGCCCCAGGGCAACGTCCAGATCATCACCGACCTGGTGGACTTCGGCATGGACCCCCAAGAGGCGGTGGAAGCGCCCCGGTGGCTCAGCTTCCCCGGCGGCGACACCCATACGCTGGAGGAGCCGCCGGAGGTGGTGGTGGAGCCTCACATGCCCCAGGCCGTTCAGGAGGGGCTGAGGGCCCTGGGCCATCGGGTGAGTGCCCACGCCGAGGGCATCAGCCACGGCGTCATCCAGCTCATCCAGTTCGATCACCAGCGGGGCCTCAAGCTGGGGGTCTCGGACCCCCGTGGCGACGGCCACGCTGTGGCGCTGTAACTTGACTGCTGCCTCGCAATCCGGTATACCGTACCCCAGGTCGTTGGACTCTATCCAGGCCCCGCAGGAGGAAGCCGTGGTGGCAACAGGTCGTCACAAGGTCATTGGGCAGCGGCTGCCCAAGGTGGACGGTATCGAAAAGGTGACGGGCAAGTCGCAGTTTGGCGCCGATGTGTACCTGACAGGCACCCTCTACGCCCAGGTGCTGCGCAGCCCCTACGCCCACGCCCGCATCAAGGGTATCGACTACTCCCGGGCCCTGGAGCACCCGGGGGTGAAGGCCGTGGTGACGGGAGCCGACTTCCCCGAGGTGCAACCGGGCACCTTCGCTCCCATGGGCGAGATGGACATCGACATGTACCACCTGACCCGCCTGGTGATGGCGCGGGACAAGGCACTGTTCCACGGCCACCCGGTGGCGGCGGTGGCAGCTACTAGCCTGGAGGCGGCCCGAGAGGCCCTGCAGTTGATCCAGGTGGAGTACGACTCCCTGCCTCTGGTGCTGGACCCTGTGGAGGCGATGCAACCGGAGGCGCCGCTGCTCCACGAGGACCTGTACACCCGTAGCATGGCGGGCAAGGCGGAGCGGCCCAGCAACGTGGGCCTGCACCTGGAGATGGACCGGGGCGACATGGAGGCGGGCTTCGCTGAGGCCGATGTAGTCATCGAGCGGCAGTACCGCACCCAGATGGTGCACCAGGGCTACATCGAGCCCGAGGCAGAGATGGCCTTGGTCTACCCCGATGGCAAGGTGGTGGTGTGGGCCGATACCCAGGGGGCCTTTAT
>JBHIBI010000185.1:0-2823 GCA_046758985.1 Dehalococcoidia bacterium | reverse complement strand
ACGTCCTACAGTTGCTGCCTCGCCTTTCTCCCTATCTGGCGGGCGTAGGTCATGGCCAGGGTGCGGTAAAACAAGTGGGCCAGCTTGGAGAAGGGGGCGTAGATAAACGAGGCGTAGACGAACACTAGGTGGACTAGGTAGAGGGGGTAAGCCACTACTGCCACCTGGGCGTACCTCAGTGCCTCCAGGAGGAACCCCGTTACCGTGGTAAGGAAGAGCAGCGCGATGAGGAGCCAGTCGAAATACGTGGAGCCACCCGCCTCCTGCCTTCTAGCCAGCCGTCGGTAGGTGACCCAAAGGAGCCCAGCAAACAGGGCTATGCCCCCCACGTTGCCTATGACCTTCACCGGGTCATAGATGGGAAGGGACAGCTCCCCTCCTCTCACGTTCACCCCGATCCAGAGGAAGACAGTGGTGTAAAGGAAGGCGCCCGTGGTGGCGAAAAAGAGGAAGAGGGCGCCGTAGAAGATTGCTCCGTGGGCGTGGTAGCGGCTGGCGTTGACGCCGCACCGTTTGAAATCGCTGTGCTTGAGGATCTCCCCCACAGTGGCAACAAGACTCCTGAAGAAGCTCTCGTCCTCGGGAGGGACTCCGCCGTATCTAGACTGGGTGATGTTTCGCCAGAACCTGACCATGCCAACCGAAGCGATGGCGAAGGCGATGGCCATGGTACCCAGGGCCGTAGCATCGATGTAGAGGCGGGGGATGAAGTTTTCGAAGAGGATGTCCCCTTCCGGCAGGACGTATCCCCCCTCGGGCAGAAGGACAGCGAAGAGGAGGACGATGAAGGTCAACAGCAGTGGGTACACAAAAAGAAGAGGAAGGTACTTGAGCTGGGTGGCGGCCTTTGCCAGAAATCGGGGTGTGGCGTAGGTGGTGATCTGATAGTTCCTCGCGGCGGCCATCAGGTCCCCTGGTCTTGCATCCGTGGGGCAGTAGGCCGAGCAGTCGTTGCACTGGTGGCACAGCCACACATCGACATCCTTCAGCAGCCGGTCCTTGAGCCCCCACTGGGCCCAGGCCATTTCCTTGCGCGGGAAGGGCTGCTCCAGGGGGGTCAGTGGGCACACCACGGAGCAGGTGCCACACTGGTAGCACCGCTTGAGGTGCTCTGCCCCGAAGTCTAGGATCTGCTTGAGGAATTCCCCGTCGGAGGTGACGTATCCTGCCAGTTGGATGGTGCCTGCTGCCATCTACTCTCCTCCAGGTGCTCAGTCACACAGCTTTCTGAAGAATAAGGCTCCTACCACTCCAACCCCGGACTCTCTTCAAGGGTGCCCCAGCTCCCTGTCGCGGGAGACTGAAGGAACTTGGGGGACTAAGCACTAGAACCCTCTGTAGGGATTGGGCCCAAGTCTCCTGATCTCTTCTACAAATTCGCCCACCAGCTGGGGTATGCGGTCGTACTCGGAGATCTCTACTTGCAAGGGTCTGACCCTTTCCGGCTCGATCATCAACCTGCTTAGGGTTTCCTGAACGTTCTCCATCCTGCGGGTGGCCAGCTCGCTACCTCGGATGAAGTGGCACTGGTAGTCATCTCCGTACTTGCACCCCATGAGCAGTACCCCGTCCATGCCCCTGGAAAGGGCATCGGCGATGAGGACCACGTTTAGCGAACCCAGGCAGCGAAGGGGGATGACCCTGACACTGGCGTCGTACACCAGGCGGTTAATGCCTGCGATGTCGAAAGCGGGATAGGCGTCGTTCTCGCAAGCAAAGGCGAGGATTCTCAGCTTCTCCTCCTCTTCGGGAATGGTTATGGCCTTGACCATGGTAGAGAGCTGGTCAACACTGTAGTTCTCGAAGGAGATGACCCTCACCGGGCAGGCCCCCATGCAGATGCCACACCTGCGGCAACGGTTGGGGTTAAGCCTCGGGCTGCCCTTCTCGTCCTCGTCCAGGGCGCCGAAGGGGCACTCCTCGGTGCACCTTTTACACTGGGTGCATCCTTGCAGGAAGATGATGGGATAGGAGAGGTCCCCCACCCGGGGTTGAGTTGCGGCACCTTTGCCTATCAACTGTAGGCTCTGAATGGCCTTCAGAGCTGCGCCAGTTGCGTCCTCGATGCTGGAGGGAACGTCCATGGGCTGCCGCACACAGCCAGCGGTGTAGATGGCTGTCCGCTGGGTCTCGTAAGGGAAACAGATGTAGTTAGAATCGGGGAACCCGTATTTTGTCTTGGGCAGCTCTGGGCCCTGGCGATACTGGAGGTGGAGGAGCGACGCCCCCGCCGTTGCTGGGACCTGGATGGCTTTCAGGCCGGCGAGGACATCCTGGACCATGTCCGCCACCGCCGTTCCCCGAAGCCTTTCATAGCGCTCTTCGTTGATCCAAATATTGATGGGGTAAACCTCGTGGCCTCCGTTCATTGCTTGGCCTCCCTAGGCACCATAGCCGGCATGGAGACCACTGGACGGCGATGCCTCAGGTATTTCTCGGTGACGAAGGGGGAGCCAAAGCCATACTGGTCGGCGCACTCCATGACCACATCGAAGACCGGCGGCCTCATAATGAGAGTCGGGGGCTTCACACCATCCTCGAGAATGCTGCGGACCAGGGAGCCACTGAACTGCTGCCTTTCCTCGGTGTGTCCGCACAGCTCTTCCGAGGCGACGCCGGCGCAGAGGGGGCAGTACCACCACTCCAGGGTCAGCACCGGGGTGATCCCCAGGTCGGGCAACTGTTCAAAGATCCTGTGGGCCGCATAAGGGTCATAGTAGGTCCCCACGCCAGCGTGATCCCTGCCAAACATGTGATGGGTGCACCCCAGGTTCTTGCGAACGATGGCGTGGAAGACCGCTTCCCGGGGGCCGGCGTACCGCA
>JBHIBI010000184.1:0-2826 GCA_046758985.1 Dehalococcoidia bacterium | reverse complement strand
CTGAGCGGCACGGAGTAGCCTTGCGTGCCTCTGGTGGGGATCGTTGTTTCCTTGAGAGCAGGCGGCTTCGGAGCTACATCTGCATTCCGATCTCTGAGGCCCTGTCGGACGGCATCAGCCCCCAACGTTCGGCTGAGTTGCCTGCCTGCTCTTAGCTGAGACTGGACCCAGATCCAACAGGCAAAGGAGGAAAGAAATGATGGGAACACCGACGATACAAAAGGTGTTCTTCAGGCCTCTCGGAAGGGGCTCAGGACCAGAAAACCCGTTGGGCGGAGTATACCCTGGAGACATGCTAATCTTTTACATGATAGGTTGTAGATTCCAGGTGAAAACGGACCCCCATTCCGGGTGAAAGTGGACCCCCCGGAGACTACCCTTCGCCGAAACGGCAGGCGAAGGAGAAAGGGGGATGATCACCGTGGAAGCCTGGACGACTATTCGCTACCTGTACCACCAGGGAAAGGGCAAGAAGACCATCGCTCGGGAGCTGCGGGTGGGGCGGAACACCGTACGGCGGGCCCTGGCCAAGGAGGGGCCGCCCCGGTACCGGCGAGAGCCACGGCCCAACCCGAAGCTGGAGCCCTTCGGTGAGGAGATCCAGCGGATGCGCCGGGAGGGCTTCATCGGGACCCGGATTCTGCGAGAGCTGCGCCAGCGGGGGTACCAGGGGTCCCCATCGGCCCTGTACGACCGCCTGAGGCGACTGAAGGGGGAGGAGCCGGACCCCCGGGTGTGCCTCCGGTACGAGACGGCGCCGGGTCAGCAAGCCCAGTTTGACTGGAGCCCCTATACGGTGGACCTGGGCGGCCAGCTCACGCGGGTGGTGGTCTTCTCCACGGTCCTGGGGTATTCCCGGCGCAAGCACTTCAGCCCCAGCCTGGATGCCCGCCAGGATTCCATCTACAGCGCGGTGGAAGAGGGGTTCCAGCATTTCGGGGGAGCGCCCCTGCAACTGCTGGTGGACAACGACCGCTCCTTCGTCCTGGACACCCGTCCCGGCCACTTTCGGTGGAACTCCCACTTCCTGGAGCTGTGCGGGTGCTATGGGGTCCAGCCCATCGCCTGCCGGGTACGCCAACCCCGGGGGAAGGGGAAGGTGGAGAACCCATTCCGGCACCTGGAGCAACAGGTCATCAAGGGTGGCCACTGGCGGGACTTCCACCACTTCTGCCAGGAGATCGCCCGGTTCGAGGCGGAGGAGCTGGACCTACGGGTCCACGGGACGACCGGAGAGCCGCCCCTGGAGCGGTTTCAGCGGGAAGCCTCGGCGCTGATCCCCCTGCCCGCCAGCCCCTTCGTGGGAAGCCGGGAGGAGCTCCGCAAGGTGAGCTGGGACGGCCTGGTGCCTTTCCGTGCCAACAAGTACGGCGTGCCGGCGGCCTATAGCGGGAAACGGGTGTGGGTACGGACCCTCCGGGGGCACACGCTCCAGCTTCGCAACCAGAAGGGCGATCTGGTGGCCAGTCACGTCCTCCGGCCAGGCAAAGGGGCCATCGTCCTGCTGGAGGGCCAATACGCCGGCCTGCGCCAGCCCCGAACCCGGGTCGTCCTACGGCAGGCCTTCCTGGGGCGGTTCCCCCGCCACCAGCTCTTTCTGGAGCAACTCCAGGCCCAGCAGCGATTCAACCCGGAGGCCCATCTCCGGGGCATCCTGGAGCTGGCCCACCTCTACCCCCAGAAGGTCCTGGAGGAAGCCTTCGACCTCGCCCAGAGCTACAACACCTTCTCCAAAGACTTCGTCCAGGGCCTGGTAGAACAGCGCCCGCCGTGGCAGGCCCCCTTGCCGGGGACCTCCCTGTCCCTCCGGCCGGTGCCGGCCATCACCGTTCGGGGCGACCTGAGCGTCTATCAAACGCTCTTGGTGGGGAGGGGGTGAGGCCATGGGCGAGCTGGTGCACCTCCAGGAGCAGCTCAAGCGACTGGGCCTGCATACCATGGCCACCCACGTGGAGCGCGAGGTAGCCACCGCTACCAAGAGCCAGAGCAGCTACACCGCCTTCCTCCAGAGGCTGGTGGAGGAGGAGCTGGCCACCAAGATGGACCGGTCCATCAATGCCCGTATGGCCAAGGCCCGGTTCCTGACCCTTCGGACTCTGGAGGGGTTCGAGTTCAGTTTCCAGGCGGACCTGCCGGCTACCCTGGTGAAGGAGTTGGCCCGCCTGGACTTCCTGGACCGGGCCGAGAACGTGGTGACCGTAGGGCCCCCGGG
Organism: Dehalococcoidia bacterium; assembly: GCA_046758985.1. Taxonomy (GTDB): domain Bacteria; phylum Chloroflexota; class Dehalococcoidia; order Lucifugimonadales; family JBHIBI01; genus JBHIBI01. The sequence continues at coordinate 614 of JBHIBI010000184.1, read as the reverse complement.
CACCGGCAAGACTCACCTGCTCACCGCCCTGGGGGTCAAGGCCTGTGAGGCCCGCAAGCGAGTCCTCTTCGTCCATGCCCCCGCTCTCCTGGAGCAGCTGGTGGCTTCCACCGCCAACGGCTCCCTGGGGCGCAAACTCAGCGATCTGCGGCGTCTGGACTTCCTGATCATCGATGAGCTGGGCTATCTCCCCATGGACAGCCGCCAGGCCAACCTGTTCTTCCAGTTGGTCAGCACCCGCTACGAGCAGGGCAGCATCGGCGTGTCCACCAACAAACCCTTCGACCAATGGGGTCAGATCTTCGGCGGGGACGACGTCATCGCCGCGGCCATCCTGGACCGCCTCCTCCACCACAGCCACATCCTGGTCACCCATGGCCCCAGCTATCGCATGAAGGACAAGGCGGTCCACCGCCGGGATCCCCAATACCGTGACAGCAGGAAGGAGTCCGTGCCAGCAGCCTAACCGCCAGACCCAAAGGGGTCCATTTTCCGACGGAAAAAGGGGTCCATTGACAAATGGAATCTACACGGCCAGGAATCGGTCGGCAGGATCCTGGTGGGGAAGTTCCAGGAGGCGGCTTTGCAGGGCAACTTCATGACTGAGTTGGGCC
>JBHIBI010000183.1:0-2848 GCA_046758985.1 Dehalococcoidia bacterium | reverse complement strand
GCAACCCCATCAACTGGGGGTTGCCAACCCCACCAAGTCATTCAAGGGCGTGCCTCATTGGGGATACGCCCTTGACTTTTTTGGCATTTTGAGCGATTTCTCCTGTAGTAACTATTCGTCGGGCGTCAACCTGATGCCCTCACAAGAGAGGAGGAATCGCTATGAGAGAGTATACCACATTTCTGTCCATTCGGCATGGGTCGGAGATCGCCAAGGCCCTAGCCGAGCACGAAGGGCTGGTGCACTGGGTGGTGCGCTGCCAGTGGCTTGGGGTTCTCCCCTACGCCGAGGCCCTGCACGTGGGCCGAGTCGCCCTGTGGCGGGCTCTGCGGCGCTACGACCCCACCCGCGGCACTGCCCTCAGCACCTACGCCGTCCCGGCCATCAAGCGAGCCGTCTGGCGGGCGGTGGCCCAGGCACAACCTCACCCTCAGGAGCTCCTCACCCCACATCCACCCCAAGAGGCTCCCGACTTGGACGAACAAGCGGAGGAGGCACTCGTCCACGGGGCTCTTCACCGCCTGGTGGCCCGTCTTCCCCGTCCCCTGGACTACGTCATCGTCACCCGCTATGGCCTGTACGGTCGTCCACCTCAGACCTTCACCACCATCGGCCAGGCCCTGGGGGTCACCCGTCAGCGAGCCCATCAACTGCACACCGAGGCTCTCCTCTGGCTGGCTCACCCAGCCCACTCCCTGGCCCTGCGCAAGCTCCTCGACCGCAACACCGTCGCCGACTACCAGGTCTATCTGGCACGCCTCCGCACTTGGCTGCGAGCAAGGAGGGGTCTCCGATGAGCAAGAACACCGACCTCACCGCCAGCCAGAAACGGGCCGCCAACCCCAATTTTGTCAAGGCTTTCTCCCGGGACGCTCTGCGGGACCGCCTGCCCTTCCGCTTCCCCGTGCCTGAAGACGTACCCCCTTCCCCCAAACGCCGCTACCGTTCCCACTATCGCTACCTGGGCTACGACGACCTAGCCGTCCCAGCCATCCTGGCCACCCTCACCCTCTTCGGGATTGCCTTGCGCCTCATCGACTTCTCTCCCTTGCGGGACTACCTGGCCCAGTTCTACTACGTCCAGAGCGCCAAAGGTCAGGTCCCTTTCGATCCCGTCTCCCTCTTCCTCTGCATCTGCCTGCGACGTGAACTGAACTTGAGTTGGCGGGATCTGGCCAAACTCCTGGCCGGCGAGCACGGGGCAGGCTGGCGACGCCTCTTCGGCTTCCAAGAGGGCGTCACTCCCTCGGCCTCGGGCCTGCGCTACTTCTTCAACACCGTCGGGCCAGAAGTGTTCGATGAACTCTGCCCCCTGTTCACCGACCTCTTGCATCAAGCCGGTCTCTTGCCAAAACACTCCACCTTCCCCGGCGACCCGCCTCATCGGGGCGTGACCATCAGCCACGACCTCATGCTCCATGAGGCTCGCTCTAACATGAAATGTGCTCACGTCACCGACAGTTGCTATCATCCCGCCCCACGCCCTTGCCCGGCCAAAGAAGCAGACAAGGAGGGGTGTGACTGCATCGAGGAAGCCTGTGCTGAAGCCTGCCGACGAGCTACCCCCTTGGACACGGAAGCCCGTTATATTCACTATGATGGCCGTAACAAGGAAGCCGACCTCGTCATCCAGAATGATTCCCAAGGTCGCAATGTCTACGGCTACGCCTCCAACCCCGACCGACTCATAGACGACCTCTTGGCCTGTGCCTGGACCATCCTCACCGGCCTCCATTCAGCCAACGCTGATGAACGCGAGCTCTCCCCAGAGAGCTTCGCCCACCTCCAGGCCCGCTTCCCTTACCTCGACATCGGCGAGCTGCTGGCCGACGCTGCTCTCGGCTACCAGTGTTGCCTGGACCCCATCTGGGAAGCAGGAGCCCTACGCATGGTGGACATCCGAGCCCATAAGAACGACAAAGACCCAGAGACTCAACTCCGCAGGGGGTACAACGACAAGGGACATCCCCTCTGTATCCACGGCTACGAGATGCACCCCAACGGCCACGACTACCAGCGGCGGCGAACCAAGTGGGTATGCAAGAAGACCTGCCTGAAAGACCCCAAGCACCCGGATTGCCCCTACCTGACCCCCCATCACAAACATGGCCAGGTGATCAACGTAGGCCGTACCTTGCCCGACGGCTCCGTGCGGTTGGCCCGGGAAGTACCCTACGCTTCCGAGGCTTGGAAGAAACGCTATGGTCGGCGCAGCCTCTCCGAGAGTCGCAACGGCTCCCAAGAGAGGATGGGGCTCAAACGTCTACCCAACTTCGGCCTGAATCGCAACCGTAAAGAAGTGGCCGTCGGCGACTTCCTAGACAATCTGCGCACCCTGGGACGGTTAGTCCAGGAAGCCACCACCTTGGCCCTCAAGGCCATCACCGCCTAGACAATGCCCTGAGCCTGTCGAAGGGGCCAGGGCTTCCACCTATACTTCTTCTACCCCTATCGGGTACTCCGGCCGACTGGGGTAGTTCCGCCTGCCTGCTGACTGCCTCAGCTACTCCTCAGACCTGCTCGATACCCTCTTGACCAGGTTGTCTCCCTCTTCCTCAGCATCTAGCACCGAATCGCTGCGCACCCGACCACCATCCGCTGCGCATTTTGTAGCCCCAAATTCATCCCCCTGAGCTCCTCAACCCCACCCCCTCTCCCCGATGCCCCTATCTCTGGGGTTTGGCCCTGCCTGTACCCCTACCCCTACCCCTCAGCCAATCAGAACCGCTGCGCAAGCCCCTAGAACACGCAGCACTCCCGGCCTTGCACGATGCTCAGACCCAACTCCTCGGCCAGTTGCACAGCTTCGCGAGCCGGGCTTACGATCTTGTTGACGCCGGCTCGCACG
>JBHIBI010000182.1:0-2856 GCA_046758985.1 Dehalococcoidia bacterium | reverse complement strand
TCTGTCAGCCATGATCCCCCATCGTCGCTGCTGACACTATGATACCGGTGAGGCCAAGGGTTCGCAAATGGTTGCCAGGGCCAGTTGCCCGGTCCCTCTCCAGACAACGATGGCCCGCCGTATCGACCGAGCCCACCACCTGTGCTATACTCGGTCGTGGAACCAGCCGTGAGGGAAGCACCAACAGCTATGCTCTCCCAGCAGCTCCAGCGGGCCATCACGCAGGCGGTGGCGATACTTCAGGGGGGTGGAGTGGTGGCCTTTCCCACCGATACGCTCTATGGCCTGGGGGCCAGCATCTTCTCCACCGAAGGGGTGCGCCGGGTCTTCCAGATCAAGAGGAGAGGTGCTTACCAGGCGCTCCCGGTCCTCCTGAGCGGCCTCGGCGACCTGGGGCAGGTGGCCCTGGAGGTGCCTGAGCTGGCCTGGAAGCTGGCCGCCCGCTTCTGGCCCGGGCCCCTGACCCTGGTGGTCCGCAAGGCTGCCACCGTGCCCGGTCTCCTGACGGGCGGGAAGGAGACCCTGGCCGTACGCGTCCCCGACCACCCGGTGCCCATCGCCCTCATCCGGCAGCTTGGCACACCCATTACCGGCACCAGTGCCAACCGCTCCGGCGGGCCAGCCCCCCGCACTGCGGCGGGGGTGCGCCGCCAGTTGGGCGACGCCGTGGAACTCGTCATTGACGGGGGCACCACCCCTGGGGACCTGCCGTCCACCATCGTGGAGGTGACCGGCCCTGTGGCCCAGGTGCTGCGAGTTGGTGCTCTGCCGCTGGAGAGACTCCACGACCTTCTCCAGAACGCCCTGGAGGTGGTCAGGGGCCAGGAAGGGGCGAGGGCATGAAGGTAGCCATCGGCAGCGACCACCGGGGCTTCCACCTGAAGCAGGCCATGGCCGAGCTGCTGAGGGACATGGGCCTGGAGTACCACGACTTCGGCTGCTACGACACCTCCTCGGTGGACTACCCCGACGTAGCCCAACAGGTAGCCAGGGAGGTCCAGCGAGGGGAGTTCGACCACGGTGTCCTCATCTGCGGCACCGGCATCGGCATGAGCATCGCTGCCAACAAGATGCCGGGCATCCGGGCGGCTCCCTGCTACAACCCCTTCAGTGCCAGGATGGCGAGGGAGCACAACAACGCCAATATCCTCTGCCTGGGCGGCGAGCTGTTGGGGCCGGAGCTGGCCCAGGAGATCGCCCGGGCCTACTTCTCCAGCTCCTTCCAGGGTGGCCGTCACCAGCGCCGCATCGAGAAGCTCTCCCACCTGGAGGAGCAAGGGGCCGCCGAGCCCGCCTCCGAGGGTCGCTAGATGGAGCTTCCCCCTGTCTTTGAACGCTACCGCGACGCCATCGAGGCGGAGCTGGAGGCCGTCCTGGCCGGACGCGAGGGTCCCCTCTACGGGATGGTCCGTTACCAGTTGGGATGGGCCGACGAGTCGGGGCAGCCCGTGAGCACGGGGGGAGGCAAGCGGGTCCGCCCGGTGCTCTGCCTCCTGGCCTGCGAGGCCCTGGGTGGCGATCACCGCCCCGGCCTTCCGGCGGCGGCGGCCGTGGAACTGGTGCACAACTTCTCCCTTATCCACGACGACATCCAGGACGGGAGCCCTCAGCGGCATCAGCGCCCCACCCTGTGGTGGGTCTGGGGCCCCGGCCAGGCCATCAACGCCGGCGACGGCATGCACGCCCTGGGTCGCCTGGCCCTGTTCCGCCTCGAGGAGCAAGAGGTACCCCCGCAGAAGGTAACCCAAGCCTTGCAGGTCCTGGACGAGGCCTGCCTGCGTCTCTGCGAGGGTCAGCACCTGGATCTGGCTTTTCAGGAGCGGGTGGACGTCTCCCTCAACGCCTACTTCGACATGGCCTCCCGCAAGACGGCGGCCCTCATGGCCTGTGCTCTGGAGCTGGGGGCCCTGGTGGCCTCCGAGGAGCCAGAGGTGATCGAGGCCTTCCGGCGCTGTGGTCACAGCCTGGGCATGGCCTTCCAGATCCGCGACGATATTCTGGACCTGTGGAGTAACCACGGGGACTCCACCATCAGCGGCGACCTGCTGAACAAGTCCAAGGGCCTGCCGGTGGTCTACGCCCTCCAGCAGGGAGAGGTGCGGCAGAAGCGGGAGCTGGGCACTCTCTACCTCAAACGGGTGCTGGAACCCGCCGATATGGGCCGCATAACTGCCATCCTGGACGAGCTGGGAGCCCGGGAGTATGCCCAGGATATGGCCTGGCAGCACTACCAGCAGGCGGTGGAGGCCCTGAAGGATGTCCCCCTCTTGCCCACGTGGCGGGAGCAGATTGACGGGGTCATGCAGTTCCTGGTTACCCGCGAAAGCTAATGCCCGGTGAACCTGCGTAGGTTGTTTCCCAGCTCCCTTCTTCAACAAGATGGGCAAGAAGATGCTACCACACCGAGAGACAGCCTTATGAATAAGCGAACGGTGAGAGACCTGGATGTGGCTGGTAAGCGGGTGCTGGTTCGGGTGGATTTCAACGTGCCCATGGAGCAGGGCCGTATCACCAGCGACAGCCGCCTCCGGGCAGCCCTGCCCACCGTCCAGTACCTGCGTCAACAACGGGCCTTGGTGATACTCTGTTCCCACCTGGGGCGGCCTAAGGGCCAGGTGATGGAGGAGCTCCGCCTGGCACCCGTTGCCCAGCGCCTCGCCGAGCTCCTGGGGACCCCGGTGGCCTACACCCCTGAGTGCGTCGGCCCCCAGGCTCAGGAGGCCGTCTCCACCCTGAGGGCAAGCGAAGTGCTTCTGCTGGAGAACCTCCGCTTCCACCCGGGTGAGGAGCAGAACGACCCTCAGTTTGCCCAGGCGCTGGCCTCGCTGGCGGAGTGCTTCGTCAACGACGCCTTCG
>JBHIBI010000181.1:0-2925 GCA_046758985.1 Dehalococcoidia bacterium | reverse complement strand
GAGATCACCCGGGACATCCCCAACGTGGGGGAGGAGAGCCTGCGGGACCTGGACGAGCGCGGCATCATCCGGATCGGGGCCGAGGTGGGCCCCGGCGATATCCTGGTGGGCAAGGTCACGCCCAAAGGAGAGACGGAGCTTACCGCCGAGGAGAAGCTGCTCCGGGCCATCTTCGGGGAGAAGTCGCGGGATGTGAAAGACACCTCTTTGCGCGTCCCCCACGGCGAACGGGGCAAGGTGATCGATGTCAAAGTCCTGTACCGGGAGAACAAGGACGAGCTTCCCCACGGTGTCAACCAGGCGGTGCGCGTCTGGGTAGCCCAGACCCGGAAGATCTCAGTGGGTGACAAGGTGGCTGGACGTCATGGTAACAAGGGGGTCATCTCCCGAGTACTCCCCGTGGAGGATATGCCCTTCCTCCCCGATGGCACTCCGGTTGATATGATCCTTAACCCCATCGGTGTGCCCTCGCGTATGAACCTGGGGCAGGTGCTGGAGACCCACCTGGGATGGGCTGCCACGACCCTGAGCTTCCGGGCGGTGAGTCCAGTCTTCGATAGCGCTCGGGATGAGGCTATCGAGGACGAGCTAGTCCGGGCCTGGATTGTCTCCAAGTCCGGCGCTGTGGATCCGCTGGAGGGTTCCTGCACCAACTGGGAGCGGGTGCAGGAGTGGCTGGCCCAGCGGGGCTACGATGCCGCTGCCCTCTTTGATTCAGACCGTCCCGGTGAAGCCCGCAACGCCGCGCTGAAGCTGTGGCTGGAGGAGGTCGGCAGGGCTACCGATGGGATGACCCCAGAGCAACTGCGGCAGGAGGCCCTTCGGCTGCACAAGGAGCAGCGGATGGCACCGCCCATCCTGGGAAAGACCACCCTCCGGGACGGCCGCACCGGTGAGCCCTTCGACCAGCCGGTGACCGTGGGCAGCATCTACATGATGAAGCTGATTCACCTGGTAGAGGACAAGATCCATGCCCGCTCTACGGGCCCGTATTCCCTCATTACCCAGCAGCCCCTGGGTGGCAAGGCCCAGTTTGGGGGTCAGCGCTTCGGTGAGATGGAGGTCTGGGCGCTGGAAGCCTACAGCGCGGCCCACAACCTCCAGGAGGTGCTGACCGTCAAGTCCGATGATGTGATGGGCCGCGTCAGGACCTACGAGGCCATAGTCAAGGGTGAGGATGTGATGCAACCGGGCGTCCCAGAGTCGTTCAATGTGCTGCTCAAGGAGTTCCAGAGTCTGTGCCTATCGGTGGAGCTCCTCAGTGAAGAGGAGCGTCCGGCTCTGCTGCCGGGGCCCAGCGAGACGGTGGACGCCAAAATGAAGCTGAGTGGTGTGGCTGAAGGAGATGGTGCCCATGATTCGTGAGGCTGAGTACGCAGCCCATCCCAGTGGATTTAATGCTGTCCGGATCTCCATCGCCTCTCCGGAGCAGATCAGGAGCTGGTCCCACGGCGAGGTGACCAAGCCGGAGACCATCAACTACCGTACGCTGCGACCGGAGAAGGACGGCCTGTTCGATGAGCGTATCTTTGGGCCCACCAAGGATTTCGAGTGCTTTTGTGGTAAGTACAAGCGGATCCGCTTCAGAGGGGTCATCTGTGACCGCTGCGGAGTGGAGGTGACCCGTTCCAAGGTGCGGCGAGAGCGCATGGGCCACATCGCGCTGGCCACCCCGGTGGCCCACATCTGGTTCAGCAAGGGTACCCCCGGCCGCCTGGGCCTCCTTCTAGACCTGTCGCCCAGAAACCTGGAGCGGGTCCTCTACTTTGCTCAGCACGTCATCATTGATGTGGATGAGGAGGCCCGGCAGGAGGCTATCCAGGCGCTGCGCACTGGCTACGAGCAGGAGCTGAAGCGCCGTGAGGAGGCTATGGAGGAGGAGGTCAGTAGCCTGCGCCAGGGCTTCGAGGCCGTGGCTGATACCTCCAAGGCTGGAAAGGGCGTGGAGAAGGAGCGGGAGCGGGTGGAGGGGGAGATCCAGCAGCTGCGGGAGGAGCTGGAGAAGGCGAAGGCCAGCCTCCAGGAAGAGCTTCAGTTGAAAGTCGATGATCTGGAAGACCTGCGGCCTCTCAAATTGCTCTCCGAGAGTCGCTATCGTGAGCTCCGGGAAAGGTATGGCAATGTGTTCCGGGCAGGGATGGGAGCCGAGGCCGTACTCCAGATCCTCCAGCAGGTTGATCTGGGGGCCCTGCGGGAGCAGCTATTGCAGGAGATGCACGCCACCTCCGGCCAGCGGAGGAAGAAGGCCATCAAGCGGCTCAGGGTGGTGGAGGCCTTCCACAGGAGCAGCAATAAGATCGGGTGGATGGTCCTCACCGTCCTGCCCGTGCTCCCACCGGAGCTGCGACCCATGGTGCAGTTGGATGGTGGACGTTTCGCCACCAGTGATCTGAACGACCTGTACCGGCGGGTGATCAACCGCAACAACCGACTCAAGCGGCTCCTGGAGCTGGGTGCTCCGGAGATCATCGTGCGCAACGAGAAGCGGATGCTCCAGGAGGCCGTGGATGCCCTCATAGACAACGGCCGCCGTGGCCGGCCCATCGTGGGCAGCCACAACCACAAGCTGAAGTCCCTTTCCGACCTGCTGCGGGGGAAGCAGGGACGCTTCCGCCAGAACCTGCTAGGGAAGAGGGTGGACTATAGCGGTCGCTCGGTCATCGTCGTAGGGCCGGAGCTGCAACTCCACCAGTGTGGCCTGCCCAAGCGGATGGCCCTGGAGCTCTTCAAGCCCTTTGTGATGCACCGGCTGGTGGTACTGGGCCTCTCTCCCAATATCAAGAGCGCGAAACGGACAGTGGAGCGAGCGCGGCCCGAGGTGTGGGATATTCTGGAGGACGTGATTCATCTGCGGCCGGTCCTGCTCAACCGGGCACCCACGTTGCACCGGCTGGGCATCCAGGCCTTTCAGCCCGTGCTCATCGA
>JBHIBI010000180.1:0-2945 GCA_046758985.1 Dehalococcoidia bacterium | reverse complement strand
ATTCTGGTCATAGACGACTCTCCCTTTTTGCGGGACCTTCTGGCCGCTGCCCTGGGCCGGATGGGCTACCAGGTCTCCGGGGCCTCTGGTGGGACGGAGGCACTGGCGCTGGTGGAAAAGGAGAGCTACGACCTGCTGCTGGTGGACCTAAGGATGCCGGGCATGGACGGGCAGGAGTTCTTCCGAATCCTCGCGAGCCGACATCCTGAGTTGAGGCTCCGGGTCATCTTCATCACGGGAGACACGGTGTCCCAGAACAGCCGGGAGTTTCTGGAGAGCACGGGCCAGCCCTTCCTTGCCAAGCCCTTCGATTTGAGTGAGTTGAGGCAGATGCTGGTCCGCGAGCTGGAGAAGCGACAAGCAGGCTAGCTGCTGGCCAGGTCCCGTGCCTCGCTGGAGCCCTCCGGCTCGCTCTTGACCACAGAGGCAAGAATAGCCACTAGGGCTTGATGACCACCCGTAGCACCTGTCGCCGCTCCTCCTCGGCGAAGTGGAAGGCGGGCGCCGCCTCCTCCAGGTCGTACTCCCGGGTGATCAGCGGCTTCAGGTCCAGCCGTTTCGAGGCCACCAGGGCCGTCGCCAGGTGGAAGTCGGCGCGGGTCATGGCCCGCGGGAACAGCAGCTGCATCTCCTTGCGGTACATGCGGTAGAGGTCCAGGGATGGGAGGGGTTGAGGAGAGGTGCCGTATTGCACCACCCTGCCCCCGGGCTTGCTCATCTCTAGGGCCTGGTGGACGGTCTCGGGGATGCCCACCGCCTCGATGACGACGTCAGCGCCCAGGTCACCAGTGAGCCGGAGTACCTGGGCTACCGGGTCCTCCTGGGCGGCGTTGACTGCAAAGTCTGCCCCCATCTGCTGGGCCAGGTCTAGCTTCCACTGGCTGCGCCCTATTGCGATGAGCGGGTAGGCCCCGGCCAGCTTGGAGAGCCGGGTGTGCATCAGACCCGAGGCCCCCTGCCCCACCACCACCACCGACTCGGTGGGCTTAATGTCGGCCTGGCACTGGCTATGGACCACCGTGCTCAGCGGCTGAATCAGCGCCCCCTCGGCGAAGGAGACGTGGGCGGGCAGCTTAAAGGCCAGGGTCTGGGGCACCGTGAGGTACTCCCGTAGGGAGCCATCGGCCTCCCGTCCCATGATCCCGCCGTAGGGACAGAGGTTCTCCTTGCCCAGGATGCACAGCTCACAGTTATTGCAACTGAGGCTGGGGTTGAGCACCACGGTATCACCGGGGCTGAACTGGGTGATCCCCTGACCCACTTCCCGCACCACACCTGCGGACTCGTGCCCCGGAACCCGGGGGAAGGTCACTACCGTCTGCCCAGTGTAGATATGCAGGTCAGTGCCACAGATGGCCGTGGCCTTCATCTCCACCAGCAGCTCACCGGCCGAGGGAGCCGGCGGTGGAGCCTCGGTCAACTCCAAATGCCGAGGGCTTTTCAGGACTACCTGTCGCATGGTCTCGTCAATGACCGTAATCTCTTCGATGGGGAACTGAGAGGGAGACTCCCCTCGCGGTTTCAGAACTTGATGAGGGCTCGGAGCACCTGGTCGGGATCCTCTTCCATGAGGTGGAAGACCTGGGCCGTTTCCTCCAGGGGGTGCTCTCCGGTGATGAGGGGCTTCAGGTCGATCCGGCCGTCCGCCAGCAAGGCCAGGGCGGTGGGGTAGTCGCCGGGGACCAGGCCCCGTGGGAAGGTCACCTGGACCTCCTTGAGGTAGAGCCGGTAGAGGCTGGTGGAGGGGAGGGGTGCGGAGGGGATGCCGAACTGGAGCAGGCGTCCTCCGTGCTTCACCATCTGCCAGCTCTGAAGGATGGTTTCGGGGATGCCCACCGCCTCGATGACCACGTCGGCTCCCCGGCCTCCGGTGAGTGCGTTGACCTGGGCCACGGCGTCGCCCTGGGCGGCGTTCACCACGGAATCGGCCCCCATCTGGCGGGCCAGCTCCAGCTTCCACGGGCTGCGCTCCACGGCGATGGTGGCGGCAGCGCCCGAGAGGACGGCCAAGCGGGTATGGAGGAGGCCGATGGCCCCCTGCCCTAGGACCACCACCGTGTCGTGGGGGGAAATGGGCACCCACTGCTGGCCGTGTACCACGGTGCTGAGGGGCTGGGCCAGAGCGCCCTCCTCGAAGGAGATACCAGGGGGCAGCTTGAAGACGAGGTCCTGGGGCACCGGCACGTACTCCCGCAGAGCCCCATCGGCATCGCGGCCCAGGAGGCCGCCGTACTGGCAGAGGTTGGGGCGGTTTGCCCTGCAGCGTTCGCAGGTGCCGCAACTGGGGTTGGGATTGACGGCGACGTTGTCGCCTGGAGTGAAGCCGGTGACCCCCTCGCCCAGCTCCTCCACGGTGCCCGCGAACTCGTGACCCATGACGCGGGGTGGGGAGGTGGAGATGTCGCCGGTGTAGATGTGGAGGTCGGTGGCACAGAGGGCCACCACCTTGACCTGGACCAGTACCTCACCGGCCCCTGGCACCGGCCTTGGGGCCTCCCTTACCAACAGATGCCGGGGACTTTCCAGGACTGCCTGCTTCATAACACTCCCTTGAGAGCCGAGGAGACCTCGCCTGGGCGCCGGAGGCTAGTCGATGACCGTGATCTCCTCGATGGGGAACTGGGTAGTGACCTCTGGCCCTTTCTCGGTCACTACCATCATCTCTTCGAGCCGCACTCCCCACTGGAGAGGCTTGCCGTGCTGGGTCTCCAGCGCAAAGCTCATGCCTGGCTGGATCTCCACGGGGAAGTCCAGGGAGTAGATGCGGGAGATGACGGGCGTGTCGTACTGGGCGAGACCGAGGCCGTGACCCCACAGATTGGCCGCTGCCTGGTCCTCCTCCTTATAGCCCCAGGCTTCCGTGGCGGAAGGCCATACCCCGGCGATGTCCCGGGTGGTGGCGCCGGGCCTCACCTTATCGATGGCCCGGTACAGCCAGTCGTAGG
>JBHIBI010000179.1:0-2960 GCA_046758985.1 Dehalococcoidia bacterium | reverse complement strand
TCTCCGGCGACCGGCGTCTGCTGCTGGACCCCTTCCTCTTGCCCGGCATGGACCGGGCCGTTGAGCGCCTGAGTGCGGCACTCTCCACAGGCCAGCGCATCGGCCTGTTTGGCGACTTCGATGTGGACGGCGTCACCGGTACCGCCTTGCTGGCCCAGGCGCTCACTGAGCTGGGAGGCCAGGTGGTGCCCTACCTTCCTCACCGGGTAACGGAGGGCCACGGCCTGAACCCGGCAGCCATCACTCACCTGTATCAGGAAGGCGTTCGCCTGCTCATCACCGTGGACTGTGGGGTAAGCTCCCCCGACGAGGTGGTCCAGGCAGGGGAGATGGGCATGGAGGTCATCATTACCGACCACCACGTGCCCCCGGAGCAGCTTCCCCCGGTCCAGGCCCTGGTCAACCCCAAGGTGCCGGGCTCCCGCTATCCCTTCCTAGACCTCTCCGGGGCCGGACTGGCCTTCAAGCTGGCCCAGGCCCTGTACCAGCGGATGGAGCGTCCCTGGCTCCGGGGGATCCTGGCCCTGGCGGCTCTGGGAACCGTCGCTGACCTCACTCCCCTCCAAGGTGAGAACCGCTTTCTCGTCAAGCAGGGGCTCCGCGAGCTCAACAGTACCCAACGGCCCGGGCTGCAGGAGCTCTACCGGAACGCTGGTATCCGGCCCGGTGGCATCGACATGGAGACGGTCTCCTTCATCATCGCCCCGCGGCTGAATGCGGCGGGCCGCCTGGAGCACGCGCTGACCAGCTACCGGCTGCTGACGACGGCCTCTACCGAGGAGGCGCGGGGGCTGGCGGAGCAACTGGGGGGGCTGAACCAGCAGCGCCAGCAGCTTACTGGAGAGGCCCTGGAGCGGGCGCGCCAAGAGCTGCTGCTCCGGAAAGAGCTCCCTCCCATCATCCTGGTGGGCGATGCCAGCTTCTCCCCGGGCGTCGTGGGCCTGGTGGCCAGCAAGCTAGTGGAGGAGTTCTACCGTCCAGCCATCGTGATGGCCTACGAAGAGGGCCTGGTCCGTGCCAGCGCCCGCAGCATACCCCAGTTCAACATGATCGAGGCCCTCACCCGGTGCCGCGACCTGTTCATCCGCTTTGGGGGCCACCCGCAGGCGGCGGGCTTCCTGCTGGACCGGGAGCGGCTCCCCCTGCTGGAGGAGCGACTGACCTTGGTAGCGGCAGAGCGGCTGGCAAGCCTGGACCTGCAACCCACCCTCCCCATCGACGTCGAGACCCCCCTGGCCCAGCTCGACGGCGAGACCCTGCGGTGGCTCAACGCCCTGGCCCCCTTCGGCCCGGGCAACCCTCCACCGGTGTTCCTCAGCCGCGGTGTGAACCCCGTGGAGACGCATCTCATGGGCCACAACGGAGAGCATCTGCGGATGAGGCTCAAGGAGGGGCACGTCGTGTGGCATGCCACGGCCTTCCACCAGAGGGGACAGGGTGTGCCCAAGGCTAGCAGGCTGGATATCGTCTATACGCTGGGCACCGACCGCTGGGGTGGTCAGCCGGTGCTCGCCCTGCGGGTGCTGGACTTCCGGCCTGCCAGCTAGCTCTTCGAAGAAGCCTTGGCCTTTCCGACAGGCACGGCGGCGGGCGCTTTGAGCCACTGGGCCTTGTAGGCCAGGAGAGGAACGGTCACGGCCAGCACGATAAGGGCGATGAGGTGGGCCTCGGTCAACCCCGCCAGCCAGATCTTGTCCTCCCTCAGGAACTGGATGAAGAAGCGCCCCACCGAGTAGATGGCCAGGAAAGCCACAAAGGTCATGCCGTAGGGCCGCAGCCGGTTCCTTAGGTAGAAAAGAGCGCCCAGCACCACCAGGTCCCAGAGCATCTCGTAGACCACCGCCGGATGGGTGGCCCTGAGGCCATACACCTGGTTGGTAGGGCTCAGAGGATGGGAGTAGGTAAACCCCCAGGGCATACTGGTGGGCTTGGCTATGTGCTCGCCGTTGATGATGTCTCCGAAGCGGCCGATGAACATGGCAATGACTACCGCCGGTGCCGCCAGGTCGGCCAGCCGGCCTACACTCACGCCCACGTCCTGCTGCCGCAGGGTGGCGTATAGGGCACCGCCGGCGAAGCCCCCCAGCAGGGCCCCGTAGATGGCGATGCCACCGCTCCAGATGGCGAAGATCTGCCCCAGGTTCTGTCCGTAGAAGTCCCAGCGGTCGATGACGTGGACCAGCCGGGCGCCGATGATGCCGCCGATGATGACCCACACGGCCACCGAGTAGATCACCTCGGAGGGAATGGGCTCCCGCTCTCTCCGCGCCCAGCGGGCCACCAGGTACACCGCCACAGCCACGGCGACGAAGGTGAAGAAGCCGTGCCACGTAAGCAGAAACCCCCTGACCTCGAACATGTTGGGATTCATACCAATGCGCATGTATTCCACCTCAAGGGGTTAGATATTGCCTGTCTATTCTAGCACTTTTAGCCCTCATACGGCGGCACAGTGCAAACCAGATAGGCCTCCTGACCCCAGCTCCTGAGCTGCTGCACCATGCGCTCCCCGTCCTCCCGGCGTGCCACCAGGGCATAGAGAGCGGGACCAGTGCCCGTCAGGTGGACCTCCGCAGCGCCCGCCTGGTGCAGGAGGGTGCGGTAGCCCTGAAGGCTGGGAAAGGCCAGGTCAACCACGGCCTCGAAGGCGTTCATCAGTAGGTTGGGGCTCAGGGAGCCGCCCTTGAGGTGTTCCACCAACCGGCGGGTGGCACCGCCATCGCTGTAGTTGGCTGGGCTCAGGAGGGTATAGAGCCTGGCGGTCTTGCCGGGCACCCCGACGTCCAGCGGGGGCCGGAGCAGCACCAGCCAGGTCTCTGGCAGCGGAGGCAGGGGGGTTATCTCCTCCCCGCGCCCCTGGGCCAGGGCGGTGCCCCCCCGGAGGAAGAAGGGTACGTCGGCACCTAGCTCGGCGGCCAGGGGCAGCAGCTCATCCAGCGAAAGGGCCAGGCCCCACAACC
>JBHIBI010000178.1:0-2981 GCA_046758985.1 Dehalococcoidia bacterium | reverse complement strand
GGAAACGGCTACCGGTGGCTCAAGGAGACCCTGCTGGGGCGGCGTGCCTCCTTCGCCCAGGCGGACCGGCTGGCCCAGGAGGTACCCGCCGGGGCCGAGGGCGTCACCGCCTTCCTGGGGGGCGGGCCCTCCAGCATGGCCCAGGCCGGGCTGAGGACAGGGGGCCTCCTGTTTCCCGTGCCCCTGAGCTTTCAGGAGGTGACACCAGGCCAGCTCCTCCGAGCGGCCCTGGAGAACATCGCCTACGCCGCCAGGGCCCACCTGGCCCTGCTGGAAAGGGTGACGGGACGCAGGCCCCAGACCCTGGACATCGGGGGAGGGATGGCCCGCAGCCAGCTCTTCACCCACATCCTGGCCGACGTGCTGGGAAGGGAGCTGCGGGTATGCCAGCCCACCGAGGTAAGCGCCCGGGGGGCCGCCCTGGCGGCGGCGGTGGCCGCGGGCCACTATTCGAGCCTGGAGGAGGCCGTGGAGGGCGCGGCCGGTGACCACCTTACCGTCGCCCCCGACCCCCTGGCCTCGGCGGAGTACCAGGAGCACCAGCAGCGGTGGCTGGAGCAGTACCAGGGCCTAGGAGGCCCATCGAGAAAGGAGCGGGAGGAGCCATGAAGGTGATCCATGAGGGGGAGGTCCCAGCCCAGGCGGACCCTAACCCCCTCTTTGAGGGGCGTGTCACCCGGCAACCACTGGTCACCGACCAGATGGCTCAGGGGATCCGCATCGCCGTGGTAAACTTCAGCCCCGGTGCACGCACCGTGCTGCACAGCCACACCAACGAGCAGGTCCTCTATGTGGTCGCCGGCAGGGGCATCCTGGCGACGGAGCAGGAGGAGCACGTGGTGACGCCCGGCGCTACCATCTTCGTTCCGCCGGGGGAGAAGCACTGGCACGGGGCGACCCGGGACTCCTCCTTCTCGCACCTCTCCATCACCACCCCCGGCAAGACGGAGTTCTGAACCACGCTGGGACACGAGGCACAAGCCTGGACAGCGCGAGGGTGAGCATGGGCCAGTGGGATACCCACAAGCGGCTCCTCTGGGAGACGGCCCAGGAGATGGCCCGGCGGGGGCTGGTGACCGGCACCTCGGGCAATGCCAGCCTGCGTCTGCCCTCCGGGGCCCAGGGGGAGCTGCTGGCCATCACCCCCACGCAACGCCCCTACTCCCAGCTCGCCCCCGAGGAGATGGTGGTCCTGGACCTGGAGGGGGAGCAGGTGGAGGGGGAGCTGGCCCCCTCCTCGGAGACGGCCCTCCACCTGGCCATCTACCGCGCCCGCCGCGACGTGGGGGCCGTGCTGCACACCCACTCGGTCTTCGCCTCGGTGCTGGCGGTGACGGGGACGGAGCTGCCGCCCATCGTAGACGAGATGGTGGTCCTGGTGGGAGGCCCGGTGAAGGTGGCCCAGTACGCCTTCCCCGGCACCGAGGAGCTGGCCCAGCGGGCGCTGGAGGCGTTGGAGGAGCGTAACGCCGTGCTGCTGCGCAACCACGGCCTAGCGGGGGTGGGCCGGTCGCTCCAGGAGGCCCTAGAGGTGTGTCACCTGGTGGAGCGGGTCGCCCAGACCTACGTCTACAGCACTCTGCTAGGGCGGGTGAGTCCCCTGCCCGCAGAGATGGTGGCCGTGGAGCAGGAGCTCTTCCGTATGCGGCGGCGCGTTGATCAGGAACAGGAAAGGGGCTGAAGATGGTCACTGTTCCCGCCTTCCTTCTGCGGCGGCTCTATGTCAAGGGGAGTCTACGGAACACTCCCCAGGGGTTCCAGTTCCAGCTCAAGAACTCCCTGGGCTCCGGCTACGCTAGAAAACTCCTCGCCTTGACCCTGGATGGCCAGGAGCTTCCCCTGGAGCAGTGCAGCTTCACGGTGGCCTCCAAGGAGGTCCCCTTCGCCGAGGTCTCGCCAGCCAACCCCTTTACCCTGGCCATGAACAAAACCACCACCATCGCGGTCAAGGGGACCTCGCTGAGCAAGGAGCCCCACAAGCTCCAGATGGCCTTCGAGGTAGCGGGGCTGAGCACCCTCAAATTCGACTTCACCGACATCCCTGCCGATGAGTGAGGGCCCCCGAGTCGTGGCGGTGACCGGGGCCGCCGGCTACGTGGGCTCCCAGTTGCTGCGTGCCCTGGAGTCCGCACCGGAGGTGGAGCGGCTCCTCGCCGTGGACCGCCAGCCGCTGTCATACACCTCCACGAAAGTGGCGTTCCATCAGCGGGATGTGACCCAGCCATTGGAGGAGCTGTTCACCCAGCACGGCGTGGATACGGTGGTGCATCTGGCCTTCCTGCTGAGGCCAGGGCGGGACCGGGAGGCCGTCCGCCGGGTGAACGTGGGTGGCACCGAGAGCGTGCTGCGGGCCGCCCGGGCCTGTGGCGCTCGGCGCTTCATCGAGCTCAGCAGCCACACGGTGTACGGCGCCCACCCCGACAACCTGGCCCCCCTCACCGAGGAGGCCCCACGGCGTCCCAACAAGGGCTTCCAGTACGCCGAGGACAAGGCCGCCTGCGAGGGCCTACTGGAGCAGTTCGCCAGGGAGAACCCGCAGGTGGCCGTAGCGGTGCTGCGCTGCTGCGTGGTCATGGGCGCTACGGCCCGCAACTTCATCACCCAGGCCCTGTTCCGGCCCGTCCTGGTGGCGCTCCGGGGATACGACCCTGCCTTCCAGTTCACCCACGAGGAGGACCTGGCCCGCCTCCTGCACCACTTCGTCCTGGAGACCACCCCTGGCGTGTTCAACGCCGGAGGGCACGGGGCCGTGCGGTACAGCGAGATGGCCCGCCTGGCAGGGCGCAGGCTGGTCCGTCTTCCCGCCAGCCTCCTCTACCCCCTGACGGAGCTGGCCTGGCGGCTGCGACTGCAAAACGACTCCCCCTCGGTGGGGCTGGCCTTCATCCGCTACCCCATCCTGCTGGACACGGAGCGGCTGAGGGAGCAGACGGGCTTCGTCTTCAGGCACTCCAGCCGGGAGGCCCTCAACGCCTTCCTCA
>JBHIBI010000177.1:0-2985 GCA_046758985.1 Dehalococcoidia bacterium | reverse complement strand
ATGCCCTGGTCGGTCCAGTTGATAAGGGAGATGTAGAGAGGCATGGCACCTCCTTTCTAGGCCTGGGATGGGCTCTCATCCATGCCTCCACCGAGGCTGCGCAGTAGCCCTGGGTGCCGTCTTTCGCACCGTTGCTCCGGAGCCCTGGGACGGTTATTCCCAGTGGGCGAAGACCTTGAAGGATACCTGGAGCTGGGCGTCGAGCACGTCCACGATCTCCGCTGGCTTATCACCGATGATTCCCAGGGCGATGATCCAGTTGATAAGCTCGTGGTCTCCCGACTGTTGAAGCTCCTCCGGGGCGAGCTCGGCCAGCTTGCTCCCCTTCCCCTGGCGCAGCAACTCCAGGTTACGCCGGTCGAACTCTTCGTCGAAAGCACAGCCCTGGAACTTATGGGTCAAGAAGTTGTGAGACCAGCTAGAGGAAGCCACCACCGCCACTCGCTCAGATCTGCCATCGAAGAACCGGCGGATACCTCGCCCCAGCTCGTAGCACCGCTTGGGGGTTGGCCGGGGTTGATACCCTGGGCCCAAATCTACCCCGATAGAATTGACGAAGAGGGGTAGCAGGGGGAACCTCCCCTCCGGGTCCAGGAAGGTCAGGGGGTTGATAATGGCGTGGGCCAGCCCCCACTCCCAACCCTTGAGGGCATTCGAGGAGGCGGTGTCGAACCCCTCGGAGATGAGGTGGTCTCGGAGACGCTGGGCGAACTCGCTGGGGCAGCGGAAGGTGTACCTGGCGTCGGGAGGGGCACCCCAGTTGTTGATGTGATTCACGGGACGGTGGAAGGGGTACGCCTCCACCTCCTGGCCGGTGTAGAGGCAGAAGGTGGGGAGGTTATCCAACTTGAAGTTCTCTGCCTGGTCGTCGCCGATCACCATGAGCACGTCGGGGTTCCAGGCGTGGAGCTTGTCCCGCAGGACGGCGAAGGCGTCCACGATGCGCTGGTGGTTTCGCCGGTCGGCGCTGAGCCCGTTGTCCTCCCCGAGTTCAGTGAGCACCTGGGGAGGGGCCTGGTAGTTGGGGTTGTAGGTGGCATAAAGCCACTCCCGGAGCCTCCCCCACTCCTCCGGGGGATTCAATATCATGGGTGCATGCGAACATCCGATCCCGAGAATCTCAGCCATCTCCCCCTCCTTGTGCAGCCTGATGTGCCACCATTATAAACCTGTGTGTCAATCCAGAGGTTACCCCGATCCCTGAAAGGCTCCTCTGCTTGGAGAAGGGCCAGCTCCCGCTGCTGAGAGAGGGTCAGTCCCTGTCGTGGGTTACCAGGTTGTAGCAAGCAGCCCAGTGTCCAGCCATCACCTCCCCCAGAGGAGGTTTAGGGTTCAGTCGGCAGGTGTTGGTGGCCTTGGGACAGCGGGGTAGGTAGGGACACTCCTCACCCAGATTGATCAGGTCGGGCCCGCTCCCCCGGAGGGGCCGCAGCCGCTGCGGCTGGTCCAGCCGCGGAATGGCCTGGAAGAGGCCCCAGGTGTAGGGATGGAAGGGATGCTGGAAGAGGCTCTTCACGTCGGCGTGCTCCACGACGACGCCTGCGTACATCACCGCCACCTCATCGGCCATCTGGGCCACGACACCCATGTCATGGGTGATGAGCAGGATGGAGGTCTGGTGCTGCTGGCACAGGTATTTGAGGCGTTGCAGGATGTCCGCCTGAAGGGTGACGTCCAGGTTGGAGGTGGGCTCGTCGGCAATCAGCACCTTGGGCCCCAGAGCCAGGGCCATGGCAATCATCACCCGCTGGCACATCCCACCGCTGAGTTGGAAAGGGTATTGAGTCAGCATACGGTGGGGGTCGGGAAGGCCGCTCTCCTCCAGCAGCTCTTGCGCCGTCTGGGATGCCCGCTGCCTGGATACATCCCGGTGGGTCAGGATCGCCTCCTCCATCTGTTTCCCCACGGACAGCACCGGATTCAAGGAGGCCCGGGGGTCCTGGAAGATCATGGAGATGTCCCGGCCCCGGATGTGGCGCAGGGTCTCAGCATCCTGCTCCAGCAGGTTCAGCCCATTGAAGTAGACCTTACCCTGCGCCACCTGGCCGGGATAGGGTACCAAGCCCAGGATGGAGAGGGCGGTGACCGTCTTTCCCGACCCGCTCTCCCCAACCAGCACCAGGATGGAGTCTTCCTGGAGGGAAAGACTTACCCCGTTTACCGCCTTGACGACACCCTCGCTGGTAGGGAAGCGGGTGTGCAGGTTCTCGATGCGGAGGACCTCAGCCATGGCCGGTATCCTGCGCTGCCGGGGCCCCCTGGGTCAACAGGGGAGCTGCGGGCTGCCGCCTCTGCGGTACCACAGGCCTGAACCTCCCTGCCCGGAGCTCTTGGATAAGCTCTTCCAGCCCGGTGATACGGCGCCGGAACTGGGTGGCGTAGGTACCCACCTCCCCCAGCCGATGCGCATCGCTGCCGCTCGTCCCTTTCAGACGGAACCGTTGACTCACGTCCCGGGAGAAGGCGTTCTGGCTGTCGGAGCCCCGTCCGTTCAGCACCTCCACAGCGTCGGCCAGCGAGAAGAGCCGGCTGGCACACGCCCGCTGCACCATGGAGCGGTACGCCTGAGGGTTGGCCGCTTCCTCCTCAGAGAAGCGCCTGCGGTAAGGGTGTGCCACCACCATCACGCCGCCGGCCTCATCCACCAACTCCCGTACCAAGGAGGCCTTGTGCATGCCGAAGATATACTGCTGAAGACCGAAGACCAGCAGGTGACCTTCCTCGGTGGTCACCTCGCAACCAGGCAGGACAAGGAAGCTATGCCTCCGGGAGAGCTCCAGGACCTGCTCCGGCTTCCAGAAGGCATCGTGGTCGGTGATGCAGATGCCGTCCAGACCCAGACACTTGGCCTCCTCCACCAGTTCGTCGGGGCCCAGAGAGCTGTCATCCGACCGGGGAAAGGTGTGGGTATGGAGATCAATAAGCATCGGCAGGCACTACCCGAGAGCACCCTCCAGTTTGGCAGTCCCGGCCAGGCAAGTCAAG
>JBHIBI010000176.1:0-3089 GCA_046758985.1 Dehalococcoidia bacterium | reverse complement strand
GATTCTCAAGCACTTATCTCAAGGTCCTCAGCGATGGCGCCATCAAATACGATGGTGGCACCATGTTTGGTCAGATTCCCAAGGTCCGCTGGGAGGAGAAGGCCAGTGCTGATAGGAAAAACCGCGTGACCATGGGATTGAACTGCCTGCTGCTGCAAAGCTGTGGCAGGTACATCCTTATTGAGACGGGCGTGGGCTCCAAGGTACCCGACCAAGTCAAGGAGTTCCACAGCCTGTCCACCAGCAAGCTCTTCAAGGAGCTCCGAGACATCGGCCTGACGCCCAAAGATATTGACGTGGTCATCCTGACTCACCTGCATTTTGACCACGCTGGCGGCTGCACCAGGGTGGACCGCCTGGGGAATATCGTGACTACCTTCCCCAAGGCGACCCACTATATCCAGCGGGCGTCCTGGGAAAGCGCCACCAACCCCAACGAGCGCACCCGCGAGGCCTACCACTCGAGAGATTTCCTGCCCCTGTGGGAGCGCGATCAGGTGGCCCTGCTGGATGGTGACGGCGAAATCCTGCCGGGCATCGTGGCCAGGGTAACCCACGGCCATACCCCGGGACACCAGATTATCCTCATCAACCACGGCGGTGAGCGTGTGGCCTTCCTGGGCGACTTAGTGCCCACACCTTTTCATCTGGAACTCCCTTACATCGCCGCCCTGGACCAGTTCCCTGAGGAGACCCTGGTCAAAAAGCGCGAGATCCTGGAGCAGGCAGAGCAAGAGGGGTGGCTGTTGGTCTTCGCCCACGGGCACAACAACGCCCGGGCCGGCTACCTGGAGCGGCGCAACGGCAGGGCCCAGCTCCGGCTGGTGGAACTCTAATCCCCAGGCCTGTCGAGTACAGACCGAGACCTCTGCAGAGGGAAGGACGCCGTTAGCGTCGAGCCGCTGGCGACGCTCCCTGCCTTGGATGCCCATCTGGCTGCCTCATGTGGAGCTTCTCAACTCGTAGGTGCCCCGCCCTTCCCTGTGATGCCATCCCCCGATGATGGCGCCGCAAGAGCCTGAACATCTCCCATAGAGAAGAGCTCTTGCCGTATAATCACCCAGACATCATCTCCCGGGAGGTAGACTATGCCCATAGCCAGGCTCGCCCTTGTACGCCCTCTGCCCGGTAGGGAGCAGGAGGTAAACCGCCTCCAGGACCAGTTGATCGAAGCCTTTGCCCAGCAACCTGGCTACATCCTCGGTTTCCGCTTCAGCATCCGTGAACGGCCGCGGGAGACCGGAAGGCTGGGCATATGGGAATCGCTGGACGCAGCAGACGAGGCTGCACTAGTGGATCACGTCATGAGCCTCCGTTCCCAGTTGAACCTGGCCATCTCCGGCAGGCACGAGGAACTGATCTGGGACCTACAGGGCAGCCCCTGGAACCTGCCTGCGCCTCTGAAGCCCTACGCCAGTTAGACCGCTGGCGGGATGCACCCAGGCTCTGGAGGCGGCATCTTAAGGATGCAAAGCGAAAAAAGGAGGGGAGATGGCAACGCCACGGATCCGGGTCTACGGCGCTCCCTGGTGCCCTGACTGTCGCCGCGCCAAGCAGTTCCTGGGGGAGCAGCGTATCCCCTACCAGTGGATCGACATCGAAGAGGACGAGCAGGCCCAGGAGTACGTCCGGCAGATCAACCAGGGCAAGAGCATCATCCCCACCATCCTCTTTGAGGACGGCTCCATCCTGGTGGAGCCCACCAACGCCGAGCTGGCCCAGAAGCTGGGGCTCCAGGTGAAGGCCTCCCGCGCCTTCTACGACCTCATCGTTGTTGGAGCGGGGCCTTCGGGCCTGACGGCGGCGCTGTATGCCGCCCGGGAGGGCATCGACACCTTGGTCATCGAGCGGGCGGGCATCGGGGGCCAGGCGGGGACCACCGAGTGGATTGAGAACTATCCCGGCTTCCCCGAGGGCGTCGCAGGGAGCGACCTGGCGCAGCGCTTAAAGGAACAGGCCACCCGCTTTGGCGTGGAGATCCTGCCCGCCCAGGCCGTCACCACCATCGGAGAGTCGGGAGACTACCGGTACGTGCGCACCGAGGCAGGCGACGAATACTGCGGCTACGCCCTGCTGCTCGCTACCGGCTCCCGCTACCGCCGGCTCCAGGTGCCCGGCGAGGAGGACTTCATAGGGGCGGGGGTCCACTTCTGTGCCACCTGCGATGGGCCCTTTTACAAGGGGCGGGAGGTCATGGTGGTAGGTGGAGGCAACAGCGGCCTTCAGGAGGGCCTCTTCCTGACCAAGTTTGCCTCCAAGGTGACGGTAGTGGAGGTGATGGACCGGCTCATGGGCAGCCAGGTTCTCCAGGAGAAGGTCCAGAGTCACCCCCAGATGGAGGTCCGGCTGAAGACGAGTGTGGTGGAGTTCCGGGGGAACGGCAAGCTGGGCTCGGTGGTAGTGAAGGACCTGAACACGGAGAAGACTGAGGAGCTCCGGCCCGCAGCCGCTTTCGTATTCATCGGCCTGGACCCCAACACGGAGTTCCTGAAGGATAGGGTGCAGCTAGACCAGCGCGGCTTCGTCGCTACCAGTGAGACCCTGGAGACCAGCCTACCCGGTGTGTTCACCGCCGGCGACTGTCGCGCCGGGAGCACCAAGCAGATCGCCAGCGCTGCCGGTGAGGGGGCTACGGTCGCCCTGATGATTCGTCACTACCTGGAGCGCCTGGGTGAGAGGCGAAAGGAGCGGGCGGACTGATCCCTGCCCTTGGTCAGCGGTTCAGGCCTCCGCGGGCCTGGGCGATCTGCCACTAGCTGGAGCGCCTGGCCTTCAGGCTGCGGTGAGGAGACCGGCACAGGAGGCGGTAGTGTAGCCTCTACAGCTACTCTATCTCCTGGGAGTTGACGTCGATGCCGTCCACGTCGAAGAGGGTGTTGGCGAAGATAGTTGTGCCCCCTGCCTCTACCTGAACGTCAAACCCAGGCACGTACGTCGAGGCTGTTGGCCAGGTCAGGGCCCAATCGAAGCCGGACAACCCACGCTTCCCGCCGTAGGTATCCCAGTCCTTGAGCCTGACAAAGACCTCGTTGTTATACAGCCTTGATTCCTCCAGCGTCGCCACGGCCTGAAACACCTGCGTGTACGTC
>JBHIBI010000175.1:0-3097 GCA_046758985.1 Dehalococcoidia bacterium | reverse complement strand
AGGGCGATGCCGTAGAGCAGGACGGCGGAGCTGACGGCGCTCAGGAGCAGGAACTTGATGCCCGCCTCGGAGGAGCGGGAGTCACCCAGAAAGGCAGCCAGGGCCGCCAGGGGCAGTGCGGTCAGCTCTAGGGCGATGTAGATGGAGAGGAGCTCGGTGGTGGCCCCCAGGAGCATCATACCCGTGGCGGAGAGTAGGATGAGGGCGTAGTACTCCCCCTTGAACCGTTCAAATCGGCTGACGTAGTCCACCGAGGCCATGAACACCAGGGCGGTAGCCCCCAGGATGAGGAACTTGAAGAAGAGGGCGAACTTGTCCACCACCAGGGTGCCGAAGATCCCCACCTCAGAGCCGCCGCTGTGGACCTGGCCCCAGAGGGCCACCCCCAAGGCCAGGGGCACAGCCAGTCCCGCCGTGGCAATGACAGCCAGCACCCCCTTACGGTTCACCATCGCCAGGTCCAGCAGGATAACCAGGAGGGCTAGGCCCACCATGCTCAGCTCCGGCGACAGCAGCAACAGGTCCCTTACGCTCATCCCCTCGCTCCGAATCTAGCCAAAGCGGGCCAGCACTGGCAGCAAGCCTGCGTCAAAGACGTCGGTCAGCAACGCCGGGTAGAATCCCACCACCACGATGGCTACCACCATCAGGGCCAGCGGCAC
This sequence comes from Dehalococcoidia bacterium, assembly GCA_046758985.1. GTDB lineage: Bacteria > Chloroflexota > Dehalococcoidia > Lucifugimonadales > JBHIBI01 > JBHIBI01. The sequence continues at coordinate 2,435 of JBHIBI010000175.1, read as the reverse complement.
GGCCTCCACCACCCGGGCATCGCCCAGGTGGGCGAAGTGACGAAGCTGGGGGCCAAAGAGGACCCGCTGAATCATCCACAGGATGTAGCCCGTCGTCAGCACGATGCCGAAGGCAGCGAAGGCGGTGGGCCAGCTCCACACCGGGAAGGTGCCCAAGAACACGAGAATCTCCGCCACGAAGCCACTGAACCCGGGCAGGCCCAGGGAGGCCAGCCCCGCCACTAGGAAGACCGCAGCGATGTAGGGCATCCGGCTCGCCAGGCCGCCTAGGTCGGGGATGTAGCGAGTATGGGCCCGGTCGTACACCAGCCCCACCAGCATGAACAGCAGTCCCGTAATGGTGCCGTGGGTGAACATCTGCAGGGAGGCCCCGGTGAGCCCCAAGCTGGACGATACCCCCAGCGCCCCGCCCACCGAGGCGATGCCCAGCAACACCAGCCCCATGTGGCTGATGCTGCTGTAGGCAATGAGGCGCTTCAGGTCCGTCTGGCGGAGCGTGACCATGGCACCGTAGAGGACATTGATGACCGCCAGGGTGACCAGCAACCAGGAATAGTCGCGGATCAGGTCGGGGAACATGTTGACGTTGAAGCGGATGAGGCCGTAGCCCCCCAGCTTCAGCAGCACACCCGCCAGGATGACGCTGACGGCGGTGGGAGCGTCGGTATGGGCATCGGGGAGCCAGGTGTGGATGGGCCACACCGGCAGCTTGACGGCAAAGGCGACGAACAGGAAGAAGAAGATCGCCTGGGAGGGGAAAATTAGCCTGGCTGGGTTGATGCCGCCCTGCTGGATAAGGTGCGTTATGTCAAATGTCCCCAGGGAAATGTAGAGGACGATGAGGGACACCAGCATGAAGGCCGAGCCCAGGATGGTGAAGATGACGAACTTCATGGCGGAGTACTCTTTCCGGCCAGTACCCCAAATAGCGATGAGCAGGTACATGGGCAGGAGCTCCAGCTCCCAGAAGATGAAGAAGAGCACGAAGTCCAGGGCGGTGAACACCCCCAGCACCGCCGTCTGAAGAACTAGCAGCCAGACGAAGTACTCCTTCACCCGGCGAGTTATGTTCCAGGAGATGAGGACGGCGCAGACACCAAGCAGGGTGGTCAGCAGTACCAGGGGCAGGCTCAGGCCATCGACGCCCAGATAGTACTGCACCTTCAGCGGCGCTATCCACTGGTACTGCTCCACCATCTGGAACCGGGCCCCGCCAGGGTCGTACACTCCGAAGAGTCCGAGGGCCAGGAGAAGGTCGGCGATGACGATGGCCGCCGCAACGATGCGGATATACCGGGCCTCTCTCAGCAGGACCACGATGACCAGGGCCCCCGCCAGCGGAAGAAAGACGATGGTGGTGAGCACCTGCTTCCCTCCCTAGCCCCAGATGAGGTAGGCTGCCAGAATCACGAGGATACCCAGGAAGATACCCACGGCGTAGGCCTGGACCTGGCCTGTCTGGAGCCGGGCAACACCTCGACCCAGGTTGCGCCCGAACCAGCCCACGGTATCCACCGTGCCGTCCACCAGGGTCCGGTCGAACCAGTCGGTAGCCGCGCAGAGCCCACGGTAGAAGAGGCGGCTAACCAGGATCCGCTCGTACAGGCTGTCCATGTAGTACTTGTTGGTGAGGCCTGTGTAGGCCAGGCGAAGGGGTCCCCGCAGCCCCTCCAGAGCACGGGGCCGGGCCAGATACATGACTCCGGCCAGGGCGATGCCCCCCAGTGCCAGCAGGGTTGACCACACCGCCAGGCCCACATCGAAGGGGAGCACCAGGGGGTACACCGGCGCACTGGCGGAGACCTCCAGGAACCCCTGGAACCAGCGTCCCGGTACGGCTAAGAAACTCCCCAGCCCCAAGGGGTTGACCAGGTACCCGGAGAGCACCGAGGGCACCGCCAGCAGCATCAGGGGCACGGTCATCACCGGCAGGGACTCGGCCAGGTGCACCCGGGGCTCGCCATGAACTGCGAGCCCTGGCTGCTCCCGCACCTCGGCCTCCATGCCACCCCGGAACTGGCCGTGAAAGGTCAGGAAGATGAGGCGGAACATGTAGAAGGCAGTGACAAAGATCCCCACCATGAGCAAGACGAAGACGATACCGTCCACGGCCGAACCACCTCCCAGGGCGTGGGCCACGATCTCGTCCTTGCTCCAGAAGCCCGCCAGGGGGAAGAGGCCCGCCAGGCTCAGCCCGCCAATGACCATGGTGGTGTAGGTGATGGGCATGACCCGTCGCAGCCCGCCCATGTAGCGCATGTCGAAGGTACCCGTGGCGTGGCTGACGCTGCCCGCCCCCAGGAACAGGAGGGCCTTAAAGAAGGCGTGGTTGAACAGGTGAAAGACGGCCAGGTCGTAGGCCCCGATGCCCAGGGCTGCCATCATGTAGCCCAACTGGCTGATGGTGGAGTAGGCCAGCACCCGCTTGATGTCGT
>JBHIBI010000174.1:0-3161 GCA_046758985.1 Dehalococcoidia bacterium | reverse complement strand
ATTGTGGAGGAACGGGACGTTCGTGAGGCTTCGACCCCGACTCTGTCGGGGCCCGAAGGCCCTCGGTCGAGCGAGGCCCGGCCGGAAGAGAAGGGGGCCGTCGAGGTGAACGCCGGGGTGTACTGCTTCCAGGCAGGCTGGCTATGGGAGCACCTGCGGCAGCTAGCGCCGGGGCCGGAGGGCGAGGTGTACCTGACTGCCCTGGTGGCCCTGGCGGTGGACTCTGGAGCCAGGGTGGAGGGGCTCCGCTGTGAGGAGCCGTGGGAGGTCCTGGGGGTGAACCACCGGGTGCAGCTTGCCCAGGCCGAGGCGGTGATGCGGCAGCGCATCCGGGAGCGGTGGATGCTGGAGGGGGTGACCATCGTGGACCCTGCCTCCACCTACATCGACGCCTCGGTGGAGCTGGGGCAGGATACCGTTATCCAGCCCAACACTACGCTGGCCGGGAGGACCCGGGTGGGCCGGGGGTGCCTGCTGGGCCCCGGCTCCATCATCGTGGATTCCACGGTGGGTGACCGCTGCCGGGTGGTGGCCTCCATGCTGGAGGAGAGCGTTCTGGAGCCCGACGTGGACGTGGGGCCCTTCAGCCACCTGCGGCCAGGGGCCCATGTGGAGTCCGGGGTCCACATCGGCAACTTCGTTGAGGTGAAGCAAAGCCGGCTGGCCCAGGGTGTGAGGGTGGGCCACTTCAGCTACATTGGGGACGCCTCCATCGGTGCCCGGGCCAATATTGGGGCGGGTACCATCACCTGCAACTTTGACGGGGTCAAGAAGCACCGCACCGTGGTGGAGGAGGAGGCCTTCGTGGGGTGCGACACCATGCTGGTGGCACCGGTGAAGGTGGGAGCCCGCGCCGTGACCGGTGCGGGATCTGTCGTTACCAAGGATGTGCCCCCGGATACCCTGGCGGTGGGGGTCCCAGCCACAACGAGACCAAGAAGGAGGAAGAAAGCCTGAGGCTCTTGGGCGGTCCGCGCTCTTCTTGCGGAACTGCTGAGGAGCTTTTGGGAGTAAACAGCGTTGGAACCCGGTAGTTTACCCTCGTTAGCTGTTCTCGTCGTTGCGGCTCTGCTCTTTTCCTATGCAAGCTTGGCCCAAGGGGTGATCTTCTTTGGCGAGCCCCGCATCTCCTCGGCGCGGCTCCCCAGGGTGGCAGCGGTGCTCCGCTGGGCCAGGACCTTCCTGGCCCTCCTCTCCGGCGTAGCGGTTGCCTGGCTGCTGAACCCCCTCCCGTCCCGTAGTTGGGCCGTGATTGTCCTCTCTGTCGGAGTGCTGCTGCTGCTCCTTCTTCTCCTGGATGAGCTCATGCGGCGTCTGCCTCGCAGGTTCTCCGATGGTGCCTACAGGTTAGTCGCACCGCTCCTTCGTGTCCTGGACCGGCTTCTGGGACCCTCTTCGAGAGGACTCCCCGCTGCTTTAGGGTCGGAGACGGAGCGCTTTAGGGGAGGTGGGGCGTCGCAGGGGATACGGGGGGGGATGGTGCTGGCTGAGGAGGAGTGGGCCGAGCTGGAGGAGCACGAGCGGCGGATGATCCGGGCCATTCTCCGACTGGAGGAAACGCCCGTCTCGGAGATCATGATCCATCGGGTGGATATTGGCGCCGTCGAGGTCAGTACCCCCCTCTCCGAGGTGCTGAGTCAGATGCTGGAGTGGAGGCACAGCCGGGTGCCGGTCTATCGAGAGCAACTGGACCGTGTCGTGGGGGTTCTCCACATCAGTGATGTCCTCCGCTCCATGAGCCAGGAGCCACCACCGTCCTTGGAGGAGGTGGTGAACCCGGCCTTCTTCGTGCCCGAGCAGCAGCGGCTAGACCGGCTGCTCCAGGAGTTTCAGGAGCGCCACCTCCAGATGGCCATCGTGGTGGACGAGTACGGCGGGACCGCTGGGCTGGTCACCATCGAGGATGTGGTGGAGGAGATCGTCGGCGAGATCGAGGACGAGTTCTCCACAGACGAGTCCGACATGGTGATGGTGGGCGAGGGTGAGGCCATCGTGAACGCCCGGGTGCTGCTGGATGACCTTAACCGGCTCTTCGCCACCCAGATTCAGGGGGAGGGCTTCGACACGGTGGGGGGCATCGTGTACAGCGCCCTGGGGAAGATACCCGCCGTAGGTGACCAGGTAGTGACCAACGGCCTCAAGATCGAGGTGCTGGATACCCTGGGCCGCCGGGTGCGGAAGCTCCGAGTGATACGCCTGGAACCCGGCGAGGGGGACGACAGCGCCGTGGCGGAGTAACCAAGAAGGAAACGACAGGCCGCCGCCCTTGCAGGTGAATGGCCTGTCGTTTCCTTAGCTGGTCAATCAGGTAGGGGTGACCTACTTTTCACCCACGACCCTGAGAGGCGTCGTAGCGGTGAAGCCACCGATGGCCCTGGCTCGCAGCGTGTACACGCCCTCTTCCAGCTCCGCCTCCACGGTGGCCTCAAAGGCGCCGGAGCTGTTGGTCTCACCAAACCCTACGGGGGACGTGGCCGGGCTGACATCACCCCCGGGGGCACCGGCCTCATCTACGATGCTCAACAGCACTACCTGCTCGCCTCCAAAGCCAGCTCCGATCACGTCAACCGTCACCACGCCATCAACGATTGCCAGCGCGGTACCTTCGATGGCTACCAGGCTGGGCGCTTCCGTGACGGGCCTCTGCAACTGGGAGCCGGGAGCGGAGGGGCTTGCGGCAAAGACCACCCCCGCTACCAGGACGAGTGCCAGAAGAAGAAGTCCACTGAATACCATCCGGGAGGTGAGGGTGCGTTTCATCTGACCTCCTTTTGTCCTAGTCCTGCTTGGTCACACCTTAGGTGAGGCTACTGGGGTTAGGCTGATTCTGTACATCCCTAGCGCACTTGCCCCATGATATTCGTATCATTGGGGAATGTCAAGCCCTTGGATGGGCTTGCGGGCAGAGAATTTCGGCGCTAATAGAGCGGCAGAACGGGCCAGGAAGCGACCTTGCCGCTCCCAGTGGGGGGTGCTATAGTACAGCAGGGAGCCCCTGTAGCTCAGAGGAGAGAGCACCGGCCTCCGGAGCCGGGTGCGTGGGTTCGAGTCCCGCCAGGGGCGCTTGTCTCCCTGAGCCCTTCACCCTCTGTCATTCTGAAGAAGCGAAGCGACTGAAGAACCCCGTTCAGGATAAACTTTGCGGGGGCCCGCCCTGAGCC
>JBHIBI010000173.1:0-3161 GCA_046758985.1 Dehalococcoidia bacterium | reverse complement strand
AGGAGTCTCCCCAGCCCTGATGCTGAGGGGGCCAGAGGGTGGAGCACACTGGCCACCGGAGTCTCCCCTGGAGGCGTTTCCAAGAGAGGACTTCTGTACCCATTGTGAACCCCGCTGTCCCCCAGTATGTTGACTCTACGGCTGCGGGGGTGTGGTAGTGGCTGTCCGTCCGAGAACCATCACCGTCCTTCTCGTAGATGACCATACGGTGCTCCGGGAGAGTACGCACCGTCTGCTGGCGGAGATCCCCGACATCGAAGTCGTCGGTGAGGCTGCCGACAGTGAGCAGGCCCTGGCCCTGGCCGAGCTCTACCGGCCCCAGGTGGTTCTCCTGGACATCAAGCTGCAGCGAGGGAGCGGCATCGAGATCGCGCGGGAGCTCCGGTCACGCCTTCCTGAGGCACGCATCCTGGCCCTGACCGGCTACGACGCCGAGCCCTACGTTCGGGCGATGCTGGCACTTGGCGTCCAGGGATACCTGCTCAAGGACACCTCCTTTCAGGAGGTGGTGGATGCTATCCGCACCGTCTACGAGGGAGGGACAGTCTTCAGCGCAGGTGTGGCCGCCAGACTAGCCAAGAGCTACGCTTCAGGCGAGATGTCTTCGGCTTACTCCAGGCTCCACCAGCTCACGCCCAAGGAGCTCCAGGTGCTGGAGCAGGTGGCCCTAGGGGCGCGCAACACCCAGATCGGGGAGTACCTGAACATCTCCCCCAGGACGGTGGAGGTGCACATTGGGCGAGTCTTGAGCAAGCTGGGGGCCCACAGCCGCAGCGAAGCGGTGGCCAAAGCGCTGCGCCAGGGGCTCATCGTCGTCGGCCCGCCTTGAGCAGTAGAAGGCCCTAACCGGGGGGCTCTCCGCTCAGGTGTCTGGCCTGAGGAGCGCCTCTTGTAGCCGTTCCCCTTCCTCTCGACTGCCGGTGGAACCCCTGGTAGACTTTTGTTGGGCAGCGGGGGGTAGAGCTATGACACCAGGGCACCTGAGCGAGAGCTGGTTCCGGTACTTTCCGGGGAGCCGCCCTGATAACTATCGCTGGTCGGCGGCCCTGGCGCTCGCCCTGGGACAGGCCCACTGGGGGGCGGCAAGCCTGGGGGAGGTCGACCGGGTGGGCCAGCGGCTCCGCGACCGGGTGGGGGATGATGAGGCCTGGTTCGCCGAATGGCGCCGCCTGGGCGACCAGGTCCGGGGGCTGGCCCAGGAGGCCGAAAGAGATGGGCACTCCCTCACCGCCGCCGGGGCCTATCTGCGGGCCTGCTGCTACTATCAATGGGGGGAGCGGTTCCGCACGCCCAAAGACTCGGAGGCCCTGGGGGTGTACCGTACTGCGGTGGAGTGCTTCCACCGGTACGCCGCTCTGGTGGACTGGCCCCACATCGAGGTGGTGGAGGTGCCCTACCAAGGAGGTTCCCTCCCGGCATACCTGGCCCACACCGAGGCGGAGGAACGCGGCCGTGTCCCCTGTGTCGTCTTCTTTGATGGCCTGGACATCACCAAGGAGTTGCAGTACGCCCAGGGAGTGCCGGAGCTGACCCGGCGCGGCATCGCCTGCCTGGTAGTGGATGGGCCAGGGAACGGGGAGTCCATTCGCTTCCGTGGTCTCCCCCTTCGGTACGACTACGAGCTCGCGGGGAGCGCCGCCTTCGACTATCTGGAGACCCACTCAGAGATCGACGCCCAGCGCATCGCGGTCATGGGCATCAGCCTGGGGGGCTACTATGCCCCTCGCTGTGCCGCCAAGGAGCCCCGGTTCGCCGCTTGCGTGGCCTGGGGTGCCATCTGGGACTACCATGCCATCTGGAAGCGCCGCATCGAGGCCGCGTACAACACCGCCCTTTCGGTGCCCGCACACCACATCACCTGGGTCTTTCAGGTGAACACCATCGAAGAAGTGCTACAGAAGCTGGAGGACTTTCGCCTGGATGGCGTGGCCCAGGGGGTCCGCTGCCCCTTCTTGCTGCTCCATGGGGAACGGGATGCCCAGATCCCCGTGGAAGACTCCCATGCCCTGTTCCAGGCGGTGGGCTCCCAGGACAAGCACCTGAAGATTTTCACCGAAGAAGAGGGGGGTGCCCAGCACTGCCAGGCGGACAACACCATCCTGGCGATCACCTACCTCTCCGACTGGCTCCGGGAGAAGCTCCAGGCCAGTGCCCCTTAGTCTCAACGCTGCTCTCCAGGAACGCCAAAGGAGACGGAGGAAGCCGCCTCACACGTGCGAAGGTCGGGCCCAATGGGCCTGGTGTGACTGAAACCGTCGCCCCATCGCCAGCGAGATGGAGACTTGCCTCAGTGTCGGGCCGTACCTATAATGCGGTGCGTTAGGGCCCCAGACAAGACCGTGGAGGTGCGACATGAGGCTTGTGCACGAGCGGCGTCGCGATGACCAGTCATGGATACTTGACTGGGTGGTGAAGTACAGCGGCCGGGTGCAGAACTTCGCCTATGACGAGCGGGATGTGCCGCCGGAGGTCAAGAGCTACCCCATGATCCCCAAGCACATGGGAAAGCAGGGGATGCACCAGGAGGCCATCGCCCAGGCCGCTGAAAGGGCGGGCCACCGGGACACAGCTCTGGAGGCCTACTGGCGGGCGGTGAACAGCTACGCCTACGCCCAGCACGCCATCTACGAGGACGACCACCCGGAGAAGCTCCGCTGGTACCAGCGGCTCCGAGAGTGCTACGACCGGATCATCGCCCTGAGCGACTACCCCATGGAACTGGTGGAGGTGCCCTGGGAGGGGAAGCAGCTCCAGTGCGTCTTCCACAGCCTTCCCGACCGGCGCAAGGCTCCCACGGTCCTCTTCATTCCCGGCATGGACATGGTCAAGGAGCGCTTCCCCGATCCGCGAGCGAACCCCGCTCTGCGCCGGGGTATGCACCTCCTGGTCATGGACGGGCCGGGCCAGGGCATGAGCAACATCCGTAAGATCCGGGTGACCCATGACAACTACGAGCGGGCCGCCTCCGCCGTCATCGACTACCTCTGCTCCCGCCCCGAGGTGGACCCGGAGCGCATCGGCGTCTGCGGGGTGAGCATGGGCTCCTTCTGGGGAGTGCGCATCGCCGCCCACGACCACCGCATCAAGGCCCTGGCCACAGCCGCCTCCTGCCTGGATGGCAAGACGGCCATCTTCGAGCAGGCATCACCGCGGTTCAAGCG
>JBHIBI010000172.1:0-3180 GCA_046758985.1 Dehalococcoidia bacterium | reverse complement strand
GACGGGGGAGCAAGCTGGCGGCAGTTTCAAGGTAGAGTCCCTCTCCAGTAGGACCTCTGTGCACAATGGCCACCTGCGAGCGGTGGTATGACCACACCTCTTGCCCGGGTGTAGCTGCACCGCCCCTGCTCCCTGGAGATCTCGCCCGTTTACTGGAAGTTGAACCCAGAGATAGCCAATATCCCGTCGGTCCGCCCTCTGGCCGCTAAATAGAAAGTGCCGCCGTCTCTCGTGAACCAGATTCCCTGGACAGCGTCAAGCCCAACTTCTACAGTTTGCCGCGCAGGCTCAGCTTTGAGGGGATGAGATTCAGCTACAGGCCAGCCCGCCTGCTCTCCAAATGCGGTGCCGAATATTGGGAGATACATAGGTTGACATGCCCCTATATCTTGTGGTATGGTCGCGGTGACCACCTACGAGGCACCGCATGTTTGTCCGCGTCAAGACCAAAGGGGCCTATCGGTACCTACAGATCGTTGAGAACCACCGCGAGGGCAAACGCACTGTCCAGCGCGTCCTCTGCACCCTGGGACGCCTGGAGCACCTCACCAACTCTGGGGCCACCGACATCCTCATCCGCTCCCTCTCCCGTCACGCAACGCACGTCCAGGTGGTGGACGGGTACCGGAGTGGGCAGCTTGAGGCAGGTGTCGCCAGGAAGCTAGGGCCGGACCTGGTCTTCGCCCGCCTCTGGAAGACTACTGGCGTGCAGAGGGTCCTGGAAGAGTTGCTCCGGGAGCGCCGCTTCGAGTTTCCGGTGGAGCGTGCGGTGTATCTGACCGTGCTGCACCGCCTCTTTGAGTCGGGATCGGATCGAGCTGCGGACCGCTGGCGACGGGACGTTCAGGTCCCGGGAGCGGAGGACCTGGAGCTCCATCACCTCTACCGTGCCATGCGCTGGCTGGGTGAGGAGAAGAGCGCCATAGAGGAGCGCCTGTTCCAGGAGAGGAAGGACCTGTTCACCGAGGTGTCCCTGGCCTTCTTCGATACCACCAGCATCTACTTCGAGGGCAACGGAGGGGAAGGGCTGGGGGCGTATGGCCACTCGAAAGACCACCGTCCTGACCGGCGACAATTGGTGTTGGGGGCGGTGCTCACCGGGGATGGTCGCCCCATCTCCTCGGAGGTGTGGGCTGGGAACCAGGCGGACAGCACCTCGCTGCTGCCGGTGGTGGACCGGCTCAGGGAGCGCTTCGGTCTGCAGCGGGTCTGTTGGGTAGCGGACCGAGGGATGATCAGCGCCGGGACCATCAAGGCCCTGGAGGAGCGGGAGCTGGAGTACATCCTGGGCGCCCGGATGCGGAGGCAGAAAGAGGTCCGGGATGAGGTCCTGGGCCGGGCGGGACGCTACAGAGAAGTGCAAGAGAACCTGCGGGTGAAGGAGGTATGGGTAGAGGGGAGACGGTACATCGTGTGCCACAACCCTGAGGAGTCGGCCAGGGATGCCGCGGAGCGGGAGGCCATCGTCCGGGCCCTGGAAGACCAGCTCCATGCGGGGAGCCTCCATCTCGTCGGGAACCGTGGCTTCCGCCGCTTCCTGCGTATCCAGCGAGGGGCCGCCGCCATAGACCGCACCAAGGTGGAGGCAGATGCTCGTTACGACGGGAAGTTCGTGTTGCGCACCAACACCAGCTTGCCCGCGGAGGAGGTGGCGGTGCAGTACAAGCGCCTCTTACTGGTGGAGCGATTCTTTCGGGACGTGAAGACGGTGCTGGAGACCAGGCCCATCTACCACCAGTGGGATGCGACCATCACGGGCCACGTGTTCTGCTCCTTCCTGGCCCTTCTACTGGTGGACGATCTGCAGCGCAGGCTGGGGGAGCGTGGGTGGAAGCTGGAGTGGGAGGAGATCAAGCAAGACCTGGAGGCACTGTCCGAGGTGGAGGTGCGGTTGGAGACGGTGTGGTACCTCTTGCGCACTGCCCTACAGGGGGTGGCTGGCAAGGTGCTCCAGGCAACAGGACTAGCGGCACCTCCTCCGGTGAAGCCCATGTAAGTTGTGGTGCCAACAATTTCCTGCCCCCAGAATTTAGCTTCAAAATCCCCCTTTTTTCAACCAAACTGTAGAACTTGGGTCAAGGTCTTTGAGGAATCGGACCACGCCATCGGAAAGGGTGTCGTCGTCCGGGCCGTCTCTGAGTCCTACACTGCTTCTCACTCTAGCTGCCGCCAATCACCGGACCACCTGCACCTCGACGCCCAATTCGAGCTGACTCCAGACCTGGTCGGCGGTGAGCGCCGGCAGACCCAAGCGCAGCGCCAAGGCACGGCACGCCCGATCCCCTAAGCCGAACTTCCAGCCCGTTTCGGGAAAAATAGGCACGAAATAGGGTTCACGGTCCTGCTTGTCTGTCTACAATCCGGAGAGTGGGAGCCCAAGCAAGTCAAACGCCCGCTGCTGGAGCGGCGTTGGCTGGGTGAGCAGGTCGAAGGCCGCCCACTGGTCGCCGCCACGGGGGATCACCCGGTTCTGCACCAGCGTCCCCAAGGAGGCCAGGAGCGTCCGGAAGCTATGCACGGGGAACCCATCCGCGGTGCGTTGGGTCCGGTGCTTCCGCAGCGCCGTCTCCGAGCGGGGCGCTGGGGCCACCGGGTCCGGCCGCGCCGGCGGCGCCTCGTCCACGAACAGCAACGGCGCCAGCGCCTGCTGCATCTCCCGCTGCACCCAGTAAGCCAGCATGCACAGCAGCAGATGCGCCCGCACCCGAGGCTCGGTGTAGTGGTAGATGGGCCGCACCTCCAGGTCGCTGAGCTTGAAGTGCCGGAAAGCCTGCTCCACGTGCGCCAGGCTCTTGTAGGCCAGCACCACCCCCGCTGTATCCAGTTGCTCCTCGTGGACATTGGTCCGCAGCACATACAGCCCGTCCAGGGCCGCCTCCTCCGCAATAGACCCTTCGTTGCGGGCGTAGGTGAAGCTGGTGTCCGTGATAGTCCGGGTGAAGTGCTTGGCCATCTGGTACTTGTTGATGACCCGGCCCACCCGCTCGCCGATGGCCGCCGCGCCCCGCAGCCCGGCTCGGCCGCCCGCCGCACCCCGCTCCACCATGGCCGCGACCTTCGCCAACTCCCGCTCCGTAGCCGCCAGCATATCCTCCCGCTTGCGGGCTCGTTTCTCTGCCAACAGCGGATTGTGGCAGACCACCAGGCGCTCCCCAGGGTAGTGAGGGTCCGTCACCTCCG
>JBHIBI010000171.1:0-3198 GCA_046758985.1 Dehalococcoidia bacterium | reverse complement strand
GCTCGGCCTCACGGAAGGCCTCTACAAGGCCGCGGGAATACTCCACCTCCTCAGCACGGGGGGTGTAGATTTCGTTGATGATGGGGATCTGCCGGGGGTGGATAGCGAGACGGCCGGTGTAGCCCAGCTGCTTTCCCAGCCGGGTGTCCTGGGCCAAGGCCTCCTCGTCCTGAATGTTGGCGAAGACCCCGTCCATGATGACCTCCTTGCCAGCAGCCCGGGCGTCCAGGAGGACCTTCGAGCGGGCATAAAGGAGCGCGGTGCCCTCGGGGGTCCAGGTGGCCCCCAGCTCCCGGATCAGGTCGCCATCCTGGGCGGTACCGCAGCTTGTCCCGATGATCCGGGGGCTCAGGCTCAGGAGGTCGTAGCAGCTCCGGATGCCCAAGGGGGTCTCCAGGGAGAGCATCAGGGCCACCGATCCCGGCTCCATGTGCCGCTCGGTTTCGAGCTGGGTTACCATCTGGTCCACCCGCTGCACGTACCCGAAATCCTCGACCTTGGTCAGCCGGATCCCTATGAGGCCGGGGCGGACCACCGTGTCCACGTCGTCCTCAAAAAAGGGCGTGCGCCAGCCCTCGATGCGCACGAAGACGGGGAGGGGCGGTCCCGCCTCGAGGTAGCGCTTCACGTTCTCCCGGGCCGCCGGCTTCTCCGGGGGTGGCACTGAGTCCTCCAGATCCAAGATGAGGCCGTCGGCGCCATACTGGGGTGCCTTCTCCATGCGATCTGGGCGGTTGCCTGGGACATAGAGCAATGACCGTAGTGGTCTCATCGCTGATACCCCCTCCATCATATCTCATCGTGTTCGGCTCGGACGCGCCTGCTCCGGAGCGGGCGATATCACATCGACCAAAGCACCGGAGCTCCTCCACCGCTAGATGACGCCTTCCTGTCGGAGATGTTCCAGTTCGCCCGCCGAATAGCCGATGCTCCCCAAAACCTCCACGGTGTGCTGGCTTAGCAACGGAGGGCCGCTCTCCACAGCCCCGGGCGAGGCGGAGAGCTTCACGGGGATGCCTGCCACCTTCACCTTCCCGAGCTTCGGGTGGGGCGCCTCCGCTACCATCTCACGGTGGAGCACATGCGGGTCGCTGAGAAGCTGCTTCATGTCATAGATGGGGCCCACGGGGATCCGCAGGGCCTCTAGCTCCCGTAACCACTCCTCGGTGGTGCGTTTCAGCAGCTCTTCCTGCACGACGGCCTCCACCTCCTGGCGGTGGGCCACCCTATCATGCGGGGTCTGATACTCGGGGCGCTCTGGCAGGTCCTCCCGTCCCACCAACTGGCAGAAAACCCGGAAGCGATCGCCTTCCAGATTCACCGCAACATACCCGTCCTTGGTCCTGAAGGCGCCGACCGGGACCACGACTGGATGACGATTGCCGTACCGTGGCGGGACCTTGCCCGTCGCGAGGTAGGACCCTGCCAGGAAGCTCATCCAGTACACCTGGCCGTCCAGCATGGAGACGTCAACGTGCTGGCCCACCCCGGTGTGGTCCCGGTGAACCAGGGCCGTGAGGATGCCAAAGGCAGCGTACATTCCGGCGCTGATGTCCACCACGGAGAGTCCCACCTTCATCGGGGGACCGTCGGGCTCGCCGGTGACGCTCATAAGCCCCCCCATGGCCTGGAGGATCATATCGTAGGCTGGCTTATGCTCATAGGGGCCCGTTTGGCCGAAGCCGGAGATGGAGCAGTACACAATGCGCGGGTTGACCTGCCGGAGGGTCGCATAGTCCATCCGCAGGCGCTGAGCCACGCCTGGTGCGAAGTTCTCCACGACGACGCCAGCCGTCTGAGCAATGCGGTGAGCGATCTCCTGACCCTTGGGGTGTTGCAGGTCCAGGGTAATGCTCTTCTTGTTGCGGTTGATACTCATAAAGTAGGTACTCTCCCCATCGATGAACGGCCCGTAGCCGCGAGTAACGTCACCCTTGCCCGGCCGCTCGACCTTGATGACCTCGGCTCCGTAGTCGCCCAGCATCATGGTGCAGAAGGGACCTGCCAGCACCCAGGTGAGATCCAAAACGCGTATCCCTGTCAAAGGCTTCACAGCAGCCTCCTCCCTCTGTCGGCAGCGTTCAAACAGCTAACAGTGCCCGGGAAACCCTTAAGGCAAGAGCAGTCGTCCTGTGGGGTGCTGAAATAAGGATCCGGCATAACCGTCCCATCTGCCATATTGTAGTATACTCACTCCATGCTGGCGCCCCGCTCTGGTTTCCAAACCTCCGAGTAGGGACTCTCGTGGACAACCATAACAGCACTGCAATGGCCGTTGTGCTGCCAGCGCTCCAACTCCCGGGCGAGCTCGATGCGCAGCCGCTCATCTGGACTCAATAACGATTCTGTTGATCTTGTCTGCTACGTAGATACTGGTCTACGGGAGGGTGCCATGGCCGAGGGGCAGATATTCGACGTCCACCAGCACCTGAGCATCGCCGATCCCAGCATAGATGAAGACGAGCAGGAGCGGCTGATGGCGGCAGACTACGAGAAGAGGGTGCGCATCATGGACGCCTATGGCATAGCCCAGGCCGCCCTCTTCCCTTTCCCCTTCTACATGCGAACGCGCGGCTTCGAGGATACCAGAGCCATGAACACCCTTTTGGCCCGCTACCGTGACCAGTACCGGGACCGGTTCCCCGTGGTCATCGGGACGGTGGAACCCCTGCAGAATCCGAAGCTCGGCCTCGAGGAGCTTGAGCGCATGGTAGGCGAGCTCCACATGCCCGCCGTGGGGTGGCACCACCGGGCCTCGGGCACCTGGATCTACACCCCTGCAACGGTCGCCTTCATGCGGAAGGTGGAGGAGCTGGGGGTTGCTGCGTTCATCCATGTCCGGGCAGAGTCCAGCCTGGAAGACCCTTCAGGCCTAGAGCGCCTGGCCGACGAATTTTCCGACGTAACCTTCGTGGCCGTGGACGCCTTCTCCAGCATGAACCACGCCCACCGGATGGTGGAGACCCTTAAGCACCACCCCAACATCCTTGCCGAGACCGGGGTCATGAACCCAGTGCACCGCTACACCGACCAGTTCACCCAGCTCTTCGGCTCCGAGCGCATCCTCTTCGGGTCTGACCTGAACGTTGATCCCCTCATGTGGTACCACCCCCACACGCTCACCGAGATCCAGCTCTCGCAGGTGCTCACCGACGCCGATAGGCAAGACATCCTGTGGAACAACGCCCGGCACTTGCT
>JBHIBI010000170.1:0-3219 GCA_046758985.1 Dehalococcoidia bacterium | reverse complement strand
CGCCGGCGGAGAAGGTGAACTGCTCCATGCTGGTCATGCCGCCGTACCAGTTGCGGGCGTAGACCCCCTCCTGAATGTCGGCGATGAGGTCTGGAAAGGTGGTGCCGTCGGGCTGGATGAAGGTATTGGTCATCCGCACGATGGGGGGGAAGGCGTAGTTGATGGCCCGGGCGTTGCCCGTAGGGTGCTCGCCCATCTTGGCCGCCGTCTCCCGCGAGTGGAGCCGTCCCACCAGCTCCCCCTCCCGCAGCAGGTAGCTCTGGGTGGCGGGCATGCCCTCGTCGTCGTAGCGGTAGCTTCCCCGCAGGCCGGACACCGCCGCGCCGTCCACCACGTTCAGGTGCCGTCCACCAAACCGGCGTCCCAGCACCATGATCTTCTGGAGCCGCTCGTCCTGATAGACGTGGTCGGCCTCGGAGAGGTGGCCAAAGGCTTCGTGGATGAAGACCCCGGCCAGCACCGGGTCCAGCACCACCGTATACTCACCGCCCCGGACCTGGGGCGCTTTGAGGAGCTCCAGGGCCCGCTGGGCCACCTCCTGGGCCTGGGGCAGGCTGCGCTCTACCAGGCCGAAGTCGCCCTGGCTACCCAGGCTGACGCTGGACTGCTGCACGTCACCGCCATCCCGGGCGGTGGCGCTGAGGAAGAGCACCACATCCACCCTTTCCTGCTGGATGTAGGAGCCCTCGGAGTTGGCGAAGAGCACCCGGCGGGAGCCGTCGCCGTAGCGGACGGTGGAGCTGGCGATGCCGGGCACGCTCCACAGCAGCTCCACGGCCCGGTCCAGCAGGGCCTTCTTCTGGGGCAAGGGGATGGTACGGGGGTCCTCCTTGATGGCCGGCGGGACTGCGTCCACTACGGGCTCTATGGGTGCCAGCTCCACCCGTTCACCGGCTACCAGGCGGGCGTTACGCACCGCTGCAGCCACCTTCTCCCGCAGGTCCTCCAGCCGGTTGAAGCAGACGAAGCCCCAGCCGCCGTGGGCCAGGGCTCGCACACAGCCGCCCACGCTGTTGCTGCGTCCCATCTCCTCCAGGTCGCGGCCACGGTAGCGGACCTGGGTGCCCTGGGCCTCCTCTATCCGCACCTCGATGTAGCGGGCGTCGTGCCCCTTCAGGGCGTCGGCGACGCGCTGGCGAAGCTGCTCATCCATGCCGTGCCTCAGTATATCATACAGCCTCAAGGGTCAAGCCCTAGAAGAACCGAGGGTTTTGGCCCTTTGGAGACGGTGTGCCGGGGTTCAAGGGTTGAGGCTACGGCGCTCCGCTGCTAGAATCCCACTGGTTCCTGCGAGGGAGGGCGAATGTCCAAGGGTGCGCGTGGTTCCCCTCCGCGGCCGGGGCGTATCGCCGCGCCACCGGTGGGCCTGACGGCCCCGGAGGTGCTGGCCCTGCTGGAACCCCTCTACGGGCCTTTCCGGCGGCCCCGCTCCGACCCCGTCTCCGAGCTGGTGTTTACCATCCTCTCCCAGCACACCTCTGACGTGAATGCCCAGCGGGCCCTCCAGCGCCTCCGGGAGCGCTACGGAAGCTGGGAGGCAGTGGCCCAAGCCGACCCCGAGGGGATTGCCGAGTGCATCTACCTGGGTGGCCTTTCCAGGGTCAAGGCCCCACGCCTCAAGGCCGTCCTCAACCGGATCCAGGAGCTGCGGGGCTCCCTGGAGCTGGACTCTCTGCGGGAGCTGCCTTTAGAGGAGGCCAAGGCCTGGCTGCGCTCCCTCCCGGGGGTGGGCCCCAAGACGGCGGCAGTGGTGCTGAGCTTCGCCCTGGGGATGCCTGCCATGCCCGTGGACACGCACGTACACCGGGTGGCCCGGCGGCTGGGTCTCATCGGCCCCAAGACCTCGGCGGAGGAGGCCCACCAGGTGCTGGAGGCCATGGTGGCCCCGGAGCAGGTGCTCCCCTTCCACGTGTACTTCATTACCCACGGGCGGCAGGTGTGCAAGGCCCAGCGGCCCCTGTGTCGCCAGTGCGTCCTGGCCCGCGGCTGCCCCTCGAGACCGCTGTTCGAGGCGGGGGTTGCTGGCGGGAAGGCCCCGTCCAGGAGCACTCCCCTTGAGCGCAAGGGCTGAACCCGTGAGCCTTCCTGAAAGTGCTCCCAGGGGAGCCCCCTACCCTAGTGGCAACGTGCCCACCGGCAGCTTGGCTGCTCTTGTACGTGGAACGTACCACCGTTATACTCTGAGGTTGTTGAGAACGGTTCATCGGGTGAACGGGGAGAGAGCGTGAAGGTAGGCATCATCAACGTCACCGGCTATGCGGGCTCGGAGCTGGCCCGGCTGCTCCCGAGACATCCCCAAGTGGAGTTGGTCTCGGTTACCGGGCGCAGCACCGCGGGCCAGCGGCTGGCGGAGGTCTTTCCCCACCTGGCCGAGCTGGACCTGACCATCACTACGGAGCTGGGGGGCAGCCTGGACCTGGTCTTCTCCGCGCTCCCCCACAAGGCCAGCGCCGAGGCGGTGGTGCCCCTGCTGCAGGACGGGGTGCGGGTGGTGGACATCAGTGCCGACTTCCGCCTCAAGAGCCCCGCCGCCTACCAGGAGTGGTACCAGCTCCCGCATCCGGCACCGCACTACCTGGAGGAGGCGGTGTACGGGCTCACCGAGCTGCACCGGGAGGAGGTGCGGGGCGCTCGTCTGGTGGCCAACCCCGGTTGCTACCCTGCCAGCGCCATCCTGGCCCTGGCCCCCGCGGTGAAGGCGGGTCTCATCCAGGGGGACATTATCGTGGACAGCAAGTCGGGGGTCTCCGGCGCGGGCCGCGGCCTGAGCCTTACCATCCACTTCTCCGAGGTCAACGAGAACGTCCAGGCCTACGCCCTGGGGGGCCACCGCCACCTGCCGGAGATCACCCAGGAGCTGGGCCGGCTCAACGACTCGATGGAGCTGTCGGTGACCTTCCTGCCCCACCTGATCCCCATGACCCGGGGCATCCTCAGTTCCTGCTACGCCAGGCTGGCGCCGGGGGCGCTGCCTTCTGGAGAGAAGGCCGAGGCAGAGCTGCGCCAGCTCTACCAGGACTTCTACCGGGACGAGCCCTTCGTGCGGGTGGTGACGGCGCCGCCCCAGACCAAGCACACCCTGGGCAACAACCTCTGCCTCCTCTATCCCACCGTGGACGCCCGCACCGACCGGCTGGTGGTGATTAGCTGCCTGGACAACCTGGTGAAGGGTGCGGCGGGCCAGGCCATCCAGAACATGAACGTGATGCTGGGCCTGCC
>JBHIBI010000169.1:0-3221 GCA_046758985.1 Dehalococcoidia bacterium | reverse complement strand
CAGGCAGCGGCCACTCCCAGAGTCAGTGCCGAAACTACACCCAACAACGAGAGCCTCTTCATTAGGCACCTCCGAGTCACAAAGATGTTGGCCCACAGCTAGAAGCCGTCGTGAAACGACAGGCCAGCTATGCTCCGTTATTGTTGTAGCATTTATGATAAATGTCAAGGGGCTGTACGTGTTCAGTCATTGGTAATACATTGGAGACGATTTCGGTCACCCTGGCCCTATTGTCCCCTGAGCACGTGCCACTACTAGCATCTACCAATTTGCCAAAGGCTGAGCTTAGAAAATGCCCGATGGGAGCCGCCCTTTACAGACATCTGCCTTCATTCAGGAGATTCGCAGCACGCCTCCGCTCCCCCTGCGGCATGCTGACGCCCCTGGGTTCGCCTATACCCTCCCGACCGCTATAATGCGAATGAACAACGCACTTATCTTGAGGACTTCGTCTGAGCCCTGTCGTGAGCCTCAGGAGTTCGTGAAGCCGCACTCGAACGACGAACGGCTCAGTCGAAGACTGGAGCGAAGGGATGGCCCGCAAGCGATACGAACAGCCCTTGACCCTTCACGGCTTCCTCTGGTCTCTGCCCAACACCCTACTGGGCCTGCTGCTAGCCCTGCTCTCCCTGGCCCGGCCGCAACTCATCGAGGCCTGTCCTGAGCGGAGCCGAGGGAGGATGTTGCTGTGTACCGGAGACCGAGGCCTGGCCCACCTGCTGCTGGCCCGCCGCAGCTTCAGCGCCCTCACCCTGGGCCGGGTGGTCACGGCCGTGGGGCCCCTGAGCCACGAGACCTGGGTGCACGAGGTGGAACATGCCCGCCAGGCGGAGCTGTGGGGCATCTTCCTCCTGCCGGCCTACCTGGCCTACCATCTCCTCTACGGCTACAAGCGCAACCCCTTTGAGGTAGCCGCCGTCCGGGTGGCCGAGTCCTTCCGGGCGGACCACCCCGACCTGGCGGACCAGACGCTGCCTTGAGGTACTCGAAGGACCGTGGGCCTGCCCTGAGCCCGTCGAAGGGCTAGATCGCCCTAGCCTCCGTTAGGGCCTGCACCCGCTGCGGCGGGTAGCCCAGCAGCTCCACCAGCACCTCCCAGTTGTGTTGCCCCAGGGTGGGCGCGGGCTGGAACACCTCCTCCCGGCCCACCTTGATGGGAGTGCCCGCCGACCAGTACCTTCCCGCCGTGGGATGCTCCAGCTCCACCACCATGTGCCGCTGCTGCACCGAGGGACTCTCCAGGGCCTCCTGCAGGTTCTGCACCAGGGCCACCGGCACATCCGCCGCGAGGAGCAGATCCTCCCACTCCCTGGCCATCCTGGTAGCGAAGGCCTGCTCCAGCAGCTCGTCCAGCTCCCGCCGGTGGGCCACCCGGTCCTCCAGGGTAGCGAACCGGGAGTCCTCCGGCAGGCCCTCCAGCCCCTCCACGTGCCGAGCGAGGGCCAGGGCCAGCTTCTCATAGAACTTCTGAGTGGTGCAGGCAACCTGAAGGTATCGCCCGTCGGACGTCCTGTAGGCCCCCAGAGGCACGTTAGCCGGATGGCTGGAGCCGATGGGTCCAGGGACCTTGCCGGAGACCAGGTAGAACTGGCCCAGGTGCGCCTGGAGGGAGACCTGCACGTCCAGCATGCTCAGGTCCACCCGCTGGCCCTGGCCCGTGCGCTCCCGGGCCAGCAGGGCGGTGAGGATGCCCACCACCGCGGCGTAGCCACCCCCCACGTCGCCCAGAGGGTAGCCCATCAGCAGCGGCGGACCCCCTGGCTCACCGGTAACGCTCATAGCGCCGCCCAGCGCCTGCACGATGGAGTCCCACGCGGGGCGGTCCCGCCAGGGGCCCTCTTGGCCGAAGCCCGTCAGGGAGCAGGAGATGATGCAAGGGTTGACTCCCTTGAGGGTCTCATAGTCGGCACCTAGGCGCTCTAAGACCCCGGGGCGGAAGGTGTCGAACACCACGTCGGAGAGCCTGACTAGGTCGTAGAAGACCTGGCGCGCCTCTGACTTGCGCAGGTCCAAGGTGATGCCCTTCTTGTTGCGGTTGAAGCCCAGGTAGTAGGCATTCTCTCCGTTCACGTAGTAGGTGCCGAACCGCCGCGAAGCGTCCCCCACCCCCGGCTGCTCGATCTTGATTACTTCGGCCCCCAGGTCGCCCAGCATCCGGGTGGCAAAGGGGCCAGCCAGAGCCTGGGAGAGGTCCAGCAGCCGGATGTCACTCAAGGGCAGGGCCATGGGCTCCCACCCTACCGGGTTCTGACCAGCGAGGCCAGCTCCCGCACGTCCCGGAGACCCTCCAGCTCCTCCACCCTGACGATGACCTCCTCCTGACGCTTCGGCGAGAACACCAAGCCCGCCAGCGCACAAAACTTCCCCTTCAGCTCATCCCAGGTCAGGGGGTTCTCCGGGTCCCCCTTAGGGTAGTCTGTCCGGGTGCTGAACCTGCGGCCATCCCGCGTCTCAATCTCCGCCCAGGCGGGCCAGCGAGCGGGGAAGTGCTCCTCCAGGGCCGGGTCCTGCACGCACCGCACCTTGTCCATCATCTCCCGCACCTCGGGGGAGCTGAGCCGCTCCTCGCTGTACTCCTCCAGGAAGGCGTGGCTGTAGAGCAGGGCCACCGCCGCGCCGAAGGGCATGCTGAACTGGGCGTCCACGATGCTCTGGGGGTCGCGCTTCCGCTCCTCTGGCGCTACCACGATATTCCAGCCCGCCTTGAGGACGGGCACCGTCACCTGAGCGATCTCCTGGGGCCGGATGCCGTGCTCCCGCTTGAGCCGCAGCAGGCAGTCAATGGGGCCGTGCGTGTAGCGGCAGGAGGCGTAGGGCTTGATGGTGCAGCGAGTGATGAAAAAGAGCTCGCCCAGCTCCTCCAGAGCCCTCGGTGGCTCGGAAGCGCTGGAGTAGCCGTGGAAGAAACCGTCCCGCCCCTCGAAGATGGTGGAGGGGCCGGTGAACCCCTCCCGGGCCAGCAGGGCCGCCAGGATGCCGCTGTGGGCGGCCCAGCCCGGGTGCATCCGCTTGGTCCAGCTTCCCTGGGCCAGGTACTCCATGCTGCCCGCCGTTTGACTCCCGGCGATACCCAAGGCCCAGGTGGTAGCCTGGGTGTCCAGGCCCAAGAGCCGTGCCGCTGTCACCACCGCGCCGAAGATCCCGCAGACGCCGGTGGGATGGAAGCCTCGCTCCAGGGTCCCGTGGGGGTCCAGGGCGTAGCCCAGGCGGATCATCAGGTC
>JBHIBI010000168.1:0-3243 GCA_046758985.1 Dehalococcoidia bacterium | reverse complement strand
GCCAGCCTACCGGGAGATGCTGCTGTGGACCCTGGTGCAGGGTGCCCAGCAGCTCTGGAACATCCTCACCAG
The DNA here is from genome assembly GCA_046758985.1 of Dehalococcoidia bacterium. GTDB lineage: Bacteria > Chloroflexota > Dehalococcoidia > Lucifugimonadales > JBHIBI01 > JBHIBI01. The sequence continues at coordinate 3,171 of JBHIBI010000168.1, read as the reverse complement.
CATGGCCAACCCTTCGTATCAGCACCTGGGGGAGAGCCCCCTCAAGGTCGGCCCCTGGATCCGACTCTACGACGAGCTAGCCACTTTCTCCCTGCTGGTGCTGTTCGCCCTGGGGGCCTTCCTGGTGGTGCCCCTACTGCTGGTGACCTGGGCGGCATCGTTTCTCCCTCCGGTGCTGGGGTTGGGCTCTCTGGTGCGGCAGTTGGAGCACCTGCTGCGGGGGTTCCTGGTGCGGCAACTGGGCGACGCCAAGCAGTACATCGACCACGGTATCTGGGCGGCCAACGTCCGGGGCCGGCTGGAGCGGGCCATCCTGGAGCTGCTCCAGGAGCCCCAGGTGCGGAGCGTGACCGTGATCAGCCACTCCTGGGGGAGTGTTATCGCCTACGAGGCCCTCTCCCAGGGAGGCGAGGTGGACCGGTTCTTGCAGGGCCTCCCCGAGGCGGAGCGGAAGCCGGTGGGCCTGGTGACGGTGGGTGCTGGCCTCAACCGTGCCCCCCTAATGGTGCGGCGGAGCGGGTCTCCCCACGCCCGCTCCCGCCTCTTCCGTCCCCTGCTGGAGGGCCTCACCTGGCTGAACCTCTTCTCCCGCCATGACCCGGTGCCTGCAGGGCCCCTCTCGACGGCCTTCAAGGGCTGGGCGCAGGTGCCCCCGGGGCGGTTCAAGGAGCGGCGGGTAGTCAACCTGGATGACGTGCTCAACGACCACTACGCCTACTGGCGGAACCGGGAGGTGGTGCTTCCCCGGCTGGTGAAGGCCATCACCCACGATGACCCCGCCTTCGCCGACGTGTCCGCAGTGCGCCCCGAGGCGGTGCGGCGGCGGCTGAGGCAGGTGGCCCTGGCGGGCTCGCTGCGGCTGATGGCCATCTACGCGGGCCTGGCCTACGGGGGCATGCTGGCCTTGCTCCCCGGCTACCGCGCTGCGGTGATGGAGCGGCTGGAGGCGCTGGCCCTGGTGGGCACCGGGTTGCAGCGGGTGCACGGCTGGCTGCAACAGAGCTCCGCCCTAGGGTACAGCCTCGATGGACTGGGGGTGTGGGCCCTGACCACGGGTGCCGGCGCCCTGGCGCTGCTGCTGGCGTACAAGCTGCTGCGCTACACCGTCGTGCGGGGGGTGTAAGTACGTCCTTGCCACGCTCACAACCACCGCCTACAATGGGATAGAGCGTATCTTTTGTGGGGGAAGAATAACGGTGGGCTGGCGGGTCATCCTTTTTCTAGCGCTGGCGGTGCTGTTTCTGGCGGCCGCCTGTCGAGTGCGGACTCCCACCTCTACGCCGGTGCTGCAACCGGCCGTGGCTCAGGGTGGCGAGTTCATCCAGCGGGGCAGCGACCCGCCCACCCTGGACCCCCACCTGACCACCGATGCGACCTCGGCCACCTACATCGTGGAGGTCTTCGGTGGCCTGGTGACCCTGGACCTGGAGCTCCAGGTGGCACCGGACCTGGCGGAGCGCTGGGAGGTGAGCCGTGACGGCGAGAGCTACACCTTTTCCCTGCGGCGGGATGCCCGCTTCCATGATGGCAAGCGGGTGACGGCCGAGGACGTGCGGTGGTCCCTGGAGCGGGTTACCAACCCCAGCACCCAGGCCCCGGTGGTGGACACCTATCTTGGGGACATTCTGGGCGTCAAGGAGAAGCTGGAGGGCCGGACCCCGGAGCTGGCGGGGGTGGAGGTCCTGGACGACTCCACTCTCCGCATAACCCTGGAGACGCCCACGGCGGTGTTCCTGAAGAAGCTCACCTATCCCACGGCCTTCGTGCTGGACCGGGAGAACGTGGAGGGCCAGGCCAACTGGACGCAGCAGCCCAACGGCACCGGGCCCTTCAGGCTGGCGGAATACGTGGTGGGGGAGCGGCTGGTGCTGGAGCGGAACGAGTTCTACCACCTGGGACCGCCCAACCTGGACCGGGTACGGTTCATCCTCAGCGGCGGCAACCCCATGCTCCTGTACGAGAACGACGAGGTGCACATCGCCGGCGTAGGCCTGGCTGACCGGGAGCGGGTCCTGGACCCGGCCAACCCGCTGTCGGAGGAGGTGCACCTCGCGCCACCGGACTTCAGCATCCAGTACCTGGGGATGAACGTTAACCAGCCCCCCTTGGACGATGTAAAGGTGCGCCAGGCGCTGAACTACGCCGTCAACACAGAGTTCATGGCGGCCCAGCTTTTCGAGGGGCTGCTGGTGCCCGCCAAGGGGATCCTGCCGCCGGGGTTCCCGGGCTACAATCCCGACGTGGAGGGCTACACCTTTGACGGGGAGCGGGCCCGCCAGCTCCTCCGGGAGTCAAAGTACGACCTGGAGGACTTCCCACGCATCGTTATCACCGTGCCCGGGGCCTTCGGCGCCGCCGTTCCCCTGGACCTACAGGTCGTCCTGGAGACGTGGCGACGGGTGCTGGGCCTGGAGGTGGAGATCCAGCAGGTGGAGTGGGCTACCTTCCTCCAAGAGCTGAACCGGCAGCGCCTCCAGCTCTTCGCCGTAGGGTGGATAGCCGACTACCCCGACCCGGAGAACTTCCTGGACGTCCTCTTTCATAGCCAGAGCTCCAACAACCAAACCGGCTACGCCAACCCGGAGGTGGACCGGCTCCTGGAGCGGGCCCGCACCGAGAGGGATGAGGAGACTCGCATCCAGCTCTACCGTCAGGTGGAGGAGATGGTCCTTAGGGATGCCCCCTGGATCCCGCTGTGGCATCCGGGAGAGACCATGGTGCTCCTGAAGCCGTACGTCCACAATTATCCCCTGGTGCCCCTGGTGGTGCCCACGTACCGGTACATCTACATGGAGCGCTAGGAGTTTTTCCTGCGGCCATCTCTACTGGGCGGCGGGAGGCAGCTGTGCGCATTGGGATGGCGATTGGGAAAGTACCAGCTCACGACCAGTGGGACAGCGTCGGCGCTGCTACGGCTTGATGATGACCCGGAGTACCTGGCGGTGGTTCTCCTGGGCAAAGCGAAAGGCCTGGGCTGTTTCCTCCAGCGGGTACTCCCGGGTGATCAGGGGCTTGAGGTCTACCCTCCCCGAGGCCAGCAGGTCAACCGCCACGGAGAAGTCGGCACCCGTCATGGCCCGGGGGAAAAGAAGGAGGGTCTCCTTGAGGTACAGGCAGTACAGGTCCAGGGGGTGGGAAGCCTGGGGGGAGACCCCATACTGGATGACGCGG
>JBHIBI010000167.1:0-3259 GCA_046758985.1 Dehalococcoidia bacterium | reverse complement strand
GGGTTCCCCACCGCTCGCCGGGGCAATGAGGAGTGGAAGTACACCGACGTCGGCCCCATCGCCAGGGAGTCCTTTCAGCCCCTCCTCACGCCTCCCGCGCCCGTGAGGCTCAAGACCGGAGAGTTGGGGCCGTTTACCTTCAGGGAGTCGAGTTGGAGCCGCCTCGTCTTTGTGGATGGGAGCTACAATGCCCAGCTCTCCTCACTCTCGTCCCTGCCTGCCGGTGTCAGCGTGGTCAACCTGGCAGAGGCGATGACCTCCAAGGCCGACCTAGTAGAGCACCACCTGGCCCGCCATGCCAGCTATGCAACCAATGCCTTCACCGCGCTCAATACGGCCTTCGTTCATGAGGGGGCATTGGTGTACATCCCCGATGGCACCCTCGTGGAGGAGCCGGTCCACCTCCTGTTTCTCTCCACCTCCCGCCAACAGGCTACCGTGTCACACCCCAGGGTGCTCGTCCTCGTGGGTAAGGAGAGCAGGGCGACCATCATTGAGAGCTACGGGGGCCTGGCCGATGGCCGGTACTTCACCAACACAGTCACGGAGGTTGTGCTCGGCGCGGGAGCGGTGGTGAGGCACTACAGGGTCCAGCGGCAGAGCGAGCAGGCGTTCCACATCGGAACGCATCAGGTGGAGCTGGACCGCGACAGCACCTTTTCGTCGGTTACTCTCGACATGGGCGGTGGGCTAGTCAGGAACAATCTCAACGTGCTCATGGGAGGGGAAGGCAGCTCCTGCATGCTGAACGGCCTCTACCTGGTGACCAGGTCCCAGCACGTGGACAATCAGGTTATCATCGACCATGCCAAGCCCTACACCACCAGCCGTGAACTGTACAAGGGTATCCTGGACGGTAAGTCGCGGTCCGTCTTCCACGGCAGTATCATTGTGCGCAAGGGTGCCCAGAAGGTGGACGCCCAGCAAGTGGACAAGAACCTGCTGCTGTCAGACCAGGCGGAGGCAGATACGAAACCGGCATTCTGGATCTATGCCGATGACGTGAAGTGCGGCCACGGGGCAGCGTGCGGGCAGTTCGACGAGCATGCGCTCTTTTACCTCAGGAGCCGTGGGATAGGGGAGAAGACCGCTCGCAGCCTTCTGACGCGCGCGTTCGTAAGCGAGGTGATCGCCAGTATTGACCGCGAGCCATTCCGCACGCACGTGGACCGCTTGGTGCGAACCACGGTGCAGGAATGGCTGGGAGACGACGGAGCGGCTGAGGAGAGGGACTAGGATGCTGGATGTACAGGCCATCAAACGGGACTTCCCCATCCTCTCCAAACAGGTCTACGGGAAACCCCTGGTCTACCTGGATAACGCCGCTACCTCCCACAAGCCCACCTGCGTGATCCAGGCCCTGGTGGAGTTCTACGAGTCCTACAACTCCAACGTCCACCGGGGGGTGCACGCCCTCAGCATGGAGGCCACCCAGCGCTACGAGGAAGCCCGAGACAAGGTGGCTGGCTTCATCGGCGCGCCCAGCAGCGAGACCATCATCTTCACCCGCAACACGACGGAGGCCATCAACCTGGTGGCCCATACCTGGGCACGGCAGAACATCCAGGCAGGGGACGAGATCCTGCTGACGGAGATGGAGCACCACAGCAACCTGGTCCCCTGGCAACGAGTAGCCCAAGAACAGGGTGCCCAACTCCGCTTCATCCCCCTCACCCCCCAGCACACCCTGGACCTTTCCAGCCTGGACTCCCTGCTCACCCAGCGCACCAAGCTGCTGGCCCTGACCCACATGTCCAACGTGCTGGGCACCATCAATCCGGTCAAGGATCTAGTCCAGGCCGCCCGTCAGGTCGGTGCCGTCACCCTGGTAGACGGCGCCCAGAGCGTGCCCCACATGCCTGTGAACGTGCAGGAGCTGGACTGCGACTTCCTGGCCTTCTCGGGCCACAAGATGCTGGCCCCCACGGGCATCGGCGTCCTTTATGTAAAGAGTCCGGTCATGGAGACCCTAGAGCCCTTCCTGCGGGGCGGGGAGATGGTGAGGGAGGTGTGGTTCGACCACGCCTCCTGGAACGACCTCCCCCTGCGCTTCGAGGCGGGGACCCCCAACATCGCCGACGCCATCGCCCTAGGCGCTGCCATCGACTACCTCCAGGGCCTGGGGATGGAGAAGGTCCGGGCCCATGAGGCCCAGCTCACCCGCTACGCCCTGGAGCGGTTCCGGGAGCTGGAGGAGGTGGAGGTGTACGGCCCCCCCGATGTCTCTGTCCGGGGTGGCATCATCTCCTTCTACAGTAGCGAGACCCACCCCCATGACCTGGGCACCCTGCTGGACCGGGAGGGCATCGCCATCCGGGCGGGGCATCACTGCGCCATGCCCCTGATGCGCAAGCTCCAGGTACCCGCCACCACCCGGGCCAGCTTCTACATCTACAACGACAAGAGCGAGGTAGACCTGCTGGTGGAAGCCCTCAAGAGGGCCCTGGCCTTCTTCAGCCGGGGGCCTGCCAGGGCCCGCCTCAAGGGCTAGCGGTGACCGGCGCCAGCAAGGGCCCCACACTGTGCTACAATGGACTGCGGGTGGAGGCCCACAGCTTTGCTTTGTGCGAGAGGGATTGGGTGTCTTGACCACGCGGGAATTTGCCTGGGACGATCTGGACGAGCTCTACCGTGAGGTCATCCTAGACCACTACCGTAGCCCTCGCAACAGGCGGGCGGTGCCGGAGCCCCACGTTGCCGCCGAGGGGATAAACCCCTTCTGCGGCGATGAGGTGACCGTCCATCTCAGGCTGGATGGCAACGACACCATCACCGAGGTAGGCTTCCAAGGCCAGGGCTGCTCCATCAGCCAGGCCTCCACCTCTATGATGACCGAGGTGCTCCAGGGCAAGTCCCTCCAGCAATCCCGAGCGCTTATCGCCGCCTTCAAGGAGCTGATGCACGGCAAGGAGCTGAGCGACGAGGAGCTGGAGCGGCTGGGCAACCTGGAGGCCCTTCAAGGGGTGCGCAAGTTCCCCATCCGCATCAAGTGCGCCCTGCTGGGCTGGGCCACCCTGGAGGATGGCCTGGACCAGTACGAGGCCAGGGCAGAGAAGGGATAGCCCTTACGCTCGGTGAGAAACCGCAGCGCACCTGCCCTCAACCTACCACCAACCCCATATCCAACCTTCGTATGGTGTATACTTTAGCTTCATTGGCCGCGCCATCCCTGGTGCGGGCCCGTGAGACCGGTGAGACCTAGCGAGACCACACCAGGGAGGAGAGCTATGTTCGGCACCATCTTTCGCATGCGGCCCCG
>JBHIBI010000166.1:0-3298 GCA_046758985.1 Dehalococcoidia bacterium | reverse complement strand
CCCGATTGGTGCAGGACACCCAACTACGACTCGCAGTTGCAGTAGCGCAGCGAAAGCGTCCCGCTCTCTCGCCTCAAGCAGGGACAGAAGGGCATCCCCCGCTCCAACTTTGATTTCAGGTTGCCACGCCCAACTTCGCATGCTCGGCGTGCCATCCTACCTCGCTGCGAGCTTGTGCATCTTCGGTGCCGCCTCACCCCTCCATCCCCCACAGCGACTCCGTTGCGCCTATAGCTTGTCACGATCGCAGGTCATACTGTAGGATGGCTACCCAATGCTCGGCTACAGCAGGAGCAGGCCAGGGAGACCTGGGAGGGCATGATGGATAACAAGATGACCTGTGCTCGGATAGGCTGTGAGGAGACGGCCTCGTACAACCGTCCTCTGTGCTACCCACACTGGAAGGAGTTCGACCGCTTCGAAACTTTCGAGTGCAGGAAGTGCCACAGGTTTGATGAATTCGTCGGTGATTGGGACCTGTGCTGGGACTGCATGAAGTGGAAGGCGGGTGGTCCTGAGGTGCCTGTTCACGCCCATGCGCCCGTAGAGTATTACCGGCGCTACCTGTACATCTTGAAGCTTGACGGTGGGGACTACTACGTCGGACAGACAAACGATCTGGAACTTCGCCTCGCTGAACATCTGGACGGTAAGGCTCGCTCTACAAGGGGGAAACACCCGAAACTTGTCTACTTTGACACGTACGTCGGCAACCGTGAGGAGCTAGACGAAGATGAACGTGACCTCACGCGGCTGGCGAAAAAGAACCCTCGTGCAATCAGGCGCATTGTCGCCGAATGGCAGAGACCCCTCAAGCTTGTAACTCTTGATACCTAGATGACACCGCACAGAAGGGTGTCCACAGCCCCAGTGATTTCTCGCATTTTCTGGCATCTTGCCTGTGTACCAAATCGATAATACATGACGTGCTCGGGCATATTGGCGAGCTAGGTTACGAGGTATAATGGGAGGCGTAGGACAAGGTATCCGTGGCTAGGAGAAAAAGAACCTCACTAGGAGATGACCAGGGGCTGGCGGCGCTGCGGGAGCGGATGCGCCACTCGGCGGCCCATATCATGGCCGACGCTGTGCTCCAGCTCTTTCCCCAGGCGAAGCTGGGCATCGGCCCCCCCATCGCCGACGGCTTCTACTACGACTTCGAGGTCCCCCGGCCCTTCACTCCAGAAGATCTCCAGGAGATCCAGGCGCGGATGCAGGAGGCCGTCTCCCAGGACCATCCCTTTCTTCGGAAGGAGCTGGACCGGCAGGAGGCCCAGCGGCTCTTCGCCCACCAGCCCTACAAGCTGGAGCTTATCGAGGAGATCTCCGCCAGCGAGCCCCTGAGCATGTACCGCCACGACCAGTTCGTGGACCTGTGCCAGGGCCCCCACGTGGAGTCCACCGGCAAGGTGGTGGCCTTCAAGCTGTTGGGTGTGGCCGGTGCCTACTGGCGCGGCGACGAGCGCCAGCCCATGCTCCAGCGCATCTACGGCACCGCCTGGGAGAGTCAGGAGGCCCTGGACCGGTATCTGGAGAGGGTGGCGGAGGCGGAGAGGCGGGACCACCGCCGCCTGGGCAGGGAGCTGGACCTCTTCAGCGTCCACGAGGAGGTGGGGCCTGCCCTTATCATCTGGCACCCCAAAGGGGCCAGGGTGCGGAGTCTTATCGAGGACTACTGGCGTCAAGAGCACTATCAGCACGGCTACCATCTGGTGTACTCGCCCCACATCGGCCATGCCCGGCTGTGGCAGACCAGCGCCCACCTGGACTTCTATCGTGAGAGCATGTATGCCCCCATAGAGGTGGAGGAGCAGGAGTATTTCCTCAAGCCCATGAACTGCCCCTTCCACATCATGGTGTACAAGTCCGCCCTGCGCAGCTACCGGGACCTGCCCCTGCGCTACGCCGAGCTGGGCACGGTGTACCGCTACGAGCGCAGCGGTGTCCTCCACGGGCTGCTGCGGGTGCGGGGGTTCACCCAGGACGATGCCCACATCTTCTGCCGGCCCGATCAGGTGGAGCAGGAGGTGTTGGGGGTGCTGGACCTGACCTTCAGCATGTTGAGGGCCTTTGGCTTTCGGGACTTCCACGTCTCTCTTGCTACCCGGCCCGAAAAGTTTGTGGGGGAGCCCCAAGCCTGGGAGCACGCTACCCAGTCCTTGCGCCGTGCCCTGGCGATGCGTGGGCTGGAATACGAGATGGATGAGGGCGGCGGCGCTTTCTATGGCCCCAAGATCGACGTCAAGATCGGGGATGCCCTGGGCCGGGAGTGGCAGTGCACCACGGTGCAGTTCGATTTCAACCTGCCGGAGCGGTTCAACCTGAGCTTCCGGGACTCCGACGGGCAGCAGCACCGCCCCTACATGGTGCACCGGGCCATCCTGGGCTCCATGGAGCGCTTCTTTGGCATGCTCCTGGAGCACTACGCCGGTGCCTTCCCCGTCTGGCTGGCGCCTGTGCAGGCGGTGGTGATCCCCATTGCTGACCGCCACCTGGAGTACGCCAGTAAGGTGGAGAAGGCCTTGGCCCGCCGTGGTCTGCGGGTGGAGGTGGACGCCCGCAAGGAGCGGATGAACCTGAAGATCCGTGAGGCCCAGCTTCAGAAGGTGCCCTATATGCTGGTGGTAGGCGATGGGGAGCTGTGGGATGGTACCGTCTCCGTCCGTAAACGCTCCGGTGAGGACCTTGGCTCCCTATCGCTGGCGGCCTTCGTCAAGATGGCCAAGGAGGCGGTGCGGCGCCGCTCGTGAGACCTCTGGTCAGGTGCTGTGACAGCGGTGCCGTTTGACGCCCTTTGCCCAGGTATGATATAGTGAGCGGCGCTCGTGGAGCGGTCAGAACGTAAAGGAAGGTATCGGATATAGCGGCGAGGGCCTACCGGGTTAACGCACGGATAACTGTGCCCCAGGTGCGGTTAATCGGCAGTGCGGGGGAGCAATTAGGCATCGTCTCCCGAGAGGAGGCGTTGCGTCTTGCCATGGAGCAGGGATTGGACCTGGTGGAGGTTGCCCCTCAAGCCGAGCCTCCCGTCTGCCGAATCCTGGACTACGGTCGGCTGCGGTACCTCCAGGCTAAAAAGGAGCGTGAGGCGCGGAAAGGGCAGCGGTCTACGGCCCTCCGCCAGGTGCGCTTCCGACCCAATATCAGTGACCACGACCTGTCCGCCAAGGTCCGCAAGGCCCGGGAGCTGCTGGAGGGGGGGGCCAAGGTGAAGGTCTCCGTGTTCTTCCGAGGCCGGGAGGTTACCCATCCCGAGAACGGTATGGTGTTGCTCAAGCGGGTGGCCGAGGAGCTGAAG
>JBHIBI010000165.1:0-3306 GCA_046758985.1 Dehalococcoidia bacterium | reverse complement strand
GAGGTGACGGGAGCGTGAAGCGGGAGTGCTCACCACTGCACGAACATGGGCATGTTCGTCCAGTTTGGGCGTAGCTAGTGTGCCGTTTCAGATCTGCTTGAAGCTCCCATGAAGGACGGGTTAGCGACGGCAAGATTCGTCGCCCGAGAGACGAACTATTTCTTCCTGGGCTTCGTTACCACGACTCGCAACGTCGTATTAGCCTTCTGCCCTGCGTGTCTGGCGAACGTTTTCAGCTGTTCTTTGTCCTTGGCGAGGCTTGCTGCGGTTTCGACCTCGACCACTAGTCTTCGACCGCCTCGGGACGCCTCAATGTCAGGCACCAATTTCTTTGATCCGATGGATCTCGGCTTTTCCCTGCCACGGATATCGGCGCGCACCTTATAGCCCTGCTTCTCCAAGCTCCGAGCTATTTCGCGTACCTTCCTGTCATGTGTGGATAGGGGTTTGGCTGACCTCGCTCTCGACATCAAATAACCTCCGATGTAATCTACTCCCTGGTCGAAACAGTAATTGACACGAAATCCACACCGTGTACCAGGGCTTCAATTTCCTCTTGACTTGGGTTTTCGAGTCTATAGCTTACAGAAATATTATAGCGTTCTGCGGTCACCCTGACAATCTGAGAGTCATCCTTGTAGGCAACTCCCTCCAACGCACCGAAGATGGTCTTCTGAAGATTGTCCAGGTCCAATAAATTCCGAGAGGTGTAAAAATGCCGAATTATCAGGGTGACATTCCTTTCGGTTAGGGGCGACCCAAAATACTTGGACGCTTCTTGGCTTATATGTTGCCTATATGGGCCTGCAGAATGCGAGCGAGGAGATTTGGGTACCCCTTGGACTAAGAAGTGAATTTGCAACATGGCCCTTCAACAAGTACTACCTCGTTCGCGGATTTCGGAATTAGGCGTAGTCCAGGTCAATGTGTGAAATAAATCACCATTGAACAAACATGGGCATGACCACGTGCACGTAGACCTCGGAGTCGGGGAGCCTGAAGACGCCGGGACTGGAGGGGCTAGAGGTCTCCAGCACCACCTCGCCCCGCTCCATCACGCCGAGGACATCCAGTAGGTACTTGCTGTTAAAGGCGATCTTGGTCTCCTCCCCCTCCACCTTGGCATCTACCTCGGCCTGGTCCTCGCCCAGCTCCTCGGCCCGAGAGGAGACGACCAGCCGCCCCGAGGTCCCCTCAGGGCCTGGGGTTGCCTGGAGCCGGACGATGCCGCTGCCGTCGCGGGCGAAGATAGCGGCGGTCCGGGCGGCCCGCTGGAACTCCTGGCCGTCTACCACCACCCGCGTAGTGTAGCTCTGAGGGATGAGCTGCTGGTAATTGGGGAAGGTGCCCTGGATGAGCTGGGAGACCATCTCCACATTCTGCAGCCGGAAGAGCACCTGACTCCTGGCGGGGGTCGCCATCAGCTCCACGGGCTCCTCCTGCTCCGCCAGGAGACGGTTCAGCTCTTGGAGGGTCCTGGCGGGAACGATGAAGTCCACAGGCTCGGACACCGCCGAGGCCAGTTGACCCCGGTGCACCGCCAGCCGGAAGCCGTCGGCGGCGGCGAAGGTGAACCGGTCCTCCTCCAACTCCACCTTGACCCCCGTGAGGACCGGCCGGGACTCCTCCGTGGCGGCGGCAAAGGCCACCTGCCCGATGGCGGTCCGCAGCACCTGGGGGTCGATGGTGGCGGCCAGGCCCTCCTGCACCGTGGGGATGGGTGGAAACTCTTCGGCGTCGGTGCCGTTCATCCTGGCCTCGAAGCGAGCGCACTTCAATAACAGGGCCCGGGGTCGCGCCGTAGCGCTCACCTCAATGCGCTCTGCGGGGAGAGAGCTGGTGAAGTCGGTCAGGAGACGGGCGGGGACGGTGATGGTCCCCTCCTCCTCCACCATGGCCCCCAGCCAGGTGGTGATGGCGATCTCCAGGTTGGTGGCCGAGAGCCTCAGCCGGGAGCCGTCGGTGGCCATAAGGATGTTCTGGGTGATGGGCAGGGTAGTCCGCGTAGCCACCGCCCTGCCGACCACCGCCAGCCCCTTACTCAGGTTCTCCTGAAGGCACGAAAGCTGCATACGTGGTACCCTCCGCCGTGTGCCGTAGTATATAACTGGGGAGAGGGGGCGTCAACCACCGCCCTTAGCTACCAAAGAGCCCCCGATACCACTCATAGATCTCCGGGCCCCAGAAGAGGGTGACGATGGCCCCGCCCACCAGGAACGGGCCAAAGGGGATGGCCTCCCTCCTGCCCTTGATTCTCAGGAGCAGCAGTGCCCCCGCCACCAGGCCACCGCTGATGAAGGAGACCGGCAGGGCTACAGAGACCCGCGAGAGGCCCAGGGCCATCCCCAGCAAGCCTCCCAATTTGACATCGCCGAAACCCAGGCCACCCCGGGCCGCCAGGTAGATCACCAGCATGAGGAGGAAGCCCAGGGCACTGCCAGCAAGGGCCTGCGCGAGGCCCTGCCATCGCCCCAGCTCCTGCCACAGCCCGAACCCCTCCCCCGCCGGGCCCCAGGGTGCCAGCACCAGTGCCAACGCTGTAGCTGGATATACGACCTTGTTCAGGATCAGCCCCTCCTCCAGGTCGGTGAAGAAGATCACTACCAGGGTGCTCAGGTACAAGAGGCTGACCAGGGTGAGGAGGCTCGCCCCCCACACAGAGCCCGTGTAGGCGAACAGGAGCCCCGTCAGCGCCTCCACCAACGGCAGCCGCCAGGGGATGGGAGTGCCGCAGTAGCGGCAGCGACCCCGGAGCCAGAGGTAGCTCAGCACCGGCACCAGGTCCAGGACGGAGAGGGGATGCTGACAGTGGGGGCAGTGAGAGGGGGGGTGGAGCAGGGACTGGTCGTGAGGCAGCCGGTCAATCACCACGTTCAGGAAGCTCCCCACCGCCAGCCCCACCAGGCCCAGCAGCACCACCAATGAAACGTCAGACAGCATCGTCACCGGCTCCTTTACACCCGCCAGGAGCGTGCCACGGAACAGGATGGCCCGGAATCACCTCCGGGCCATGCTCCATCAACGTGTATGTTCCTAATCAAGGTAGCTGTAGGGCTACTCCACGTGGACCTCACCGACCATCCCCTGAGTCTGATGAGGCAAGCAGATAAGCTCGTGCTCTCCTGGGGTATCCACTGTCACCTCAACCGTCGCATCCTGCCCCGGTAGCACATTGACGTTGATACCCAGCGACTCGATGGTAAAGGTATGGAACTCAGCGCCGGCCCTCAGGTTGAACCGGTAGGTCTTACCGGCCTCAAGCTCCAGGTGGTCGGGCACGAACAGGTACGGGTTCTCCGTCATCTG
>JBHIBI010000164.1:0-3325 GCA_046758985.1 Dehalococcoidia bacterium | reverse complement strand
ACGGTCAAGGCGGCGGTGGCCGCCAGCCGGCCCTTCTCCTCAGGCGTGGAGGCCGCCCAGGGAAGGGTCAGGCCCTCGCCCCGGGTCCAGGGTACGCCGCACTCCTCCGCTACCTGCTCCGCCATGCGCAGCAGCTCCCCATCCGCCTCCACCCACCGGTCCGGGGACGGTGCCGCGCCCCCTTCCGGTGGCGTTCCCACCTCAGAGCTCCGGCGCTCCAGCACCAGGTCGCCGGGGCGAAGCTCTGGCTGTAGGGCCCCGGCGAACCCCAGGTTGACCAGGGCGCTGGGCCGGTACCGCTCCAGGAGAGACCGGGTGCCTGCGGTAGCCAGCTCTCTACCTACACCGGTGACAGCCAGCAGAACGGGGCCCCCGGCGAGGGGACCCCGCCAAAGGGTCAGGTGGGCCTCCCGGACCTCCAGGCGTGCCCTGGAGGGGCCTAGCAGGCCCGCGATCTCGGTTCTCAGCGCCGCTACCAGAGCCAGCATAGCCGCCTCCTAGCCGGTACCGATGCCGCTCTTTTGGAGCACGCCTGCCTTCACCAGGGTCACCATATCCCGTGGGCGAGAGAGGGCCTGGAAGATGGTGGCCGACTCGAAACCGCAGTGCATCATGCAGTTGGCGCAGCGGGGGTCCTTGCCTACGCCGTAGCGGTCCCACAGCGACCCTTCGAAGAGCTCGTTGACATTCTCCGTGTGCCCTTCGGCGGCCAGGGGGTAGCACGGCTTCCGCCAGCCCAGCACGGTGTAGGTGGGGTTGGACCAGGCAGTGCACTGGTAGTCTCGCTTCCCTCGCAGGAACTCGAGGTAGAGGGGATTGTTGTAGAAGCGTACCCCCTTGGTCTTCTGCGGGTCTAGGATCTTCTTGAAGGCCTCGATGGACTGGCGCCGTGACAGGAAGAGGTCCCGGTCCTCCACGGTCTGGAAGTCGTAGCCCGCCGAGACCATGCAGCCTTCGATGCCCATGTCGGTGAGCATGTGAAACATCTGCTGCAGGTCCTCGGCATCGCAGCCGTTGAAGATGGTGGTGTTGGCGCAGACCCGGTAGCCCTTGTCCAGGGCGGACTGGATGGCGTGCACCGCCACCTTGAAGACCCCCTTGCGGGCCACGGACCAGTCGTGCTTTTCCTCCATCCCATCCATGTGCACCACCCAGCAGAGGTACTTGGAGGGTGGGACCTTCTTCATCACCCGCTCCATGAGGAGGGCGTTGGTACAGCAGTAGACGAAGTACTTGCGTCGCACCAGCTCGTTGATGATCTGATCGATCTGGGGGTGGACAGTGGGCTCACCCCCGGCGATGGAGACGATGGGAGAGCCCGACTCCTCCACCGCCCGGAGGGCCTGCTCCAGGGGCATCATGTGGCTCAACACCGGCTTATACTCCCGGATACGGCCACACCCCACGCAGGAGAGGTTGCACATCTCCAGGGGTTCCAGCATGGTTACCAGGGGGAAGCGTTTCCGCCCTTTGAGGCGGTTTTTCAGGATGTAGAGGAACAGCCGTATACCCAGCTCCGCTGGCCGTCCCATCAAGAACCCCTTTCTATAGCCTCGCGGCTGAACTGAGCTAGCGCTGCCGGGAGCACAGGAACTGGGCCAGCTCCTGCAGTTCCTGGCGACCCCAAGAGGGGAGTTCCACATCAGCCAGGGCTTGCAGCGCCTGGGAGGTGAGCTCCTCTACTAGGGCCTGAGCGTGCTGGGGGGCCTGGAGGTCGGAGAGGAGGGTCAGCACCCACCCGGCCTCATCGGCATCCAGAGACGGCTGCGAGTAGAGCCGCAGTAGAGTCTCCCGTGCCTCTGGAGAGGCATGCTCCAGCCCGTAAATCACGGGGAAGGTCTTCTTCTTGCGCCGCACGTCATTACCGGCGGACTTCCCCGTGGTGGCCTGGTCACCCCAGGTGCCCAGGACATCATCGCGTATCTGGAAGGCCAGTCCCAGATGGGAGCCACAGCGCCGGAAGGCCTGGACAGCAGGCTCGTCCTCGGTGGCCACCACGGCACCCACCTCCATGGCGCAGCGGATGAGGGCACCGGTCTTCCGGGCGACCATATCCAGGTAGTCCTCCACGCCCACATCCAGGCGTTCCTCGAAGCTCAGGTCGAGGTATTGTCCCTCCACCATCTCCAGGTAGGCCTTTGTGAGGACAGCGGAGGCCCGTAGGGGCTGCCGGTGGCTCAGCCCCTGCCCTTTCAGGGCCAGCAGGGCCAGGTCACCCAGGCTCCGCAGACCGTTCCCGGCCCACAGGGCCTGGCCCTCGCCCCAGAGGGACCACACGGTGGGGCGGTGCCGCCGCTCGACGTCGCCGTCCTGCACATCGTCGTGCACCAGGGAGAAGTTGTGCACCAGCTCCAGGGCGGCCGCTGCGGGGAGAGCCCTGTGCCATGACCCGCTGAGGACCTCGCAGGCGAACAGGCAGAGGGTGGGCCGGAGAGCCTTGCCCTGGGTGGAGGGGTCAGCTACACCGTTGCCGTCGGGGTCGGTCCAACCCAGGTGGTAGCGAAGCATGCCGTAGATGCCCGGTGGACTGGCGGGCACCAGATCCCGCAAGGTCTTCTCCAGGGCCTCCCGGTACCGGCTGAAGATGCCGGGCGTTGCCCTCACCGTCGCCTCGGGCTCTCTCGTGGGAGGCCGCAACAGGTTGCTCACCGTCCCTCTATCTCCCGACGACTTTCTGAAGCAATCACCGGTACCCTTTTGGATACATCGTAGTACGATGTTGACTTATGCTAGCAAAGCACCCGTTCCATGTCAAGGGAGTTGGTTCGATGCCACCCCGCCCGTTTCTTGTCGGGGAGGGTCCCCGTTGGTGGGGCCGAAACACCTGGACGAAAGTACTTTATAGTTCCCCGCAAAGCTAGCAGGTAGCGTTTGTTGAGCGTTAAAGGGGGAGCATTTCCTTGACTTTTGCCTTCAGTCTTGCTAGAGTTCGAGACGTGGGAGGCACGGCCAGCCGCAGAGTGGGGTTGGTTTATCCTCCTTGCTTTGGGCTGGTTATCACGGAGCTCTGGCCGATCTTGGCCGGGACGCAGAGAGAAGCTGATGCGCTTTAGAGGGACTCTCCCCAAGTCCTGGGGCCGCCTCACCCTGGCCCTTGTGGCCGCCGTAGTCCTGGCGGTCCTCCTCCTGGCGCAGCCCGTCAGCGCGGTGCAGATTACCGTTGATAGCCTTCCCAGCTCCATTGACAAAGGTGACCGTGAGACCTTCTTCATCAATGTGGCCATTGAAACGAGTGAGCGGATTCCTATCAACGATATGGATCTCACTATCGATGGGCCTACTCCGGTTACTGCCACCGTTCTCCCGACCTGCGCCGTCGTAGCCA
>JBHIBI010000163.1:0-3333 GCA_046758985.1 Dehalococcoidia bacterium | reverse complement strand
TGGTCCCACATCTTCCTCAACGAGGTAGGCGGGGCCTCGGTCCTGGGCGGCGTGGTGTACCACACCCTGCAGAACGATGAGCGGGGTATGCTGGACCCCGACGAGGTGGAGGCGTCCATCCGGGGCGGTAACATCCACCACCCGCCTACCACCCTGGTCTGTCTGGAGAACACCCATAACCGCTGTAGCGGCACCGTCCTCACCCCGGTGGACACCGAGGCCATCGCCCAGGTAGCTCACCGCCATGGCCTTGCCCTGCACCTGGACGGTGCCCGTATCTTCAACGCCGCCGTGTACCTGGAACTCCCGCCCAAGGAGCTGGCGCGAGAGGCAGACTCGGTCTGCTTCTCCCTCTCCAAGGCCCTCTGCGCGCCTGTGGGCTCCATGCTGTGCGGCACCAGGGAGTTTGTGGAGCAGGCGCGGAAGTGGCGCAAGATGGTGGGTGGCGGCATGCGCCAGGTAGGGGTGGTGGCTGCCGCTGGCCTGGTAGCCCTGGAGCAGATGATCCCCCGCCTGGCCGAGGACCATGCCAACGCCCGCCGCCTGGCCCAGGGCTTCGCCCGCATCCCCAGCCTGGGCATCGACCCTGAGCGGATCCAGACCAACATCGTTATCTTCGAGGTCCCGCTGGGAGTCTCCGCAGCAGAGTTCATCCAGCGACTGGAGGCGGTGGGTATACGCATCACCCCAGCCGGGGGCCGTCGGGTGCGCATGGTTACCCACCAGATGATCACCGGGGAGGACGTGGACGAGGCCCTGAACCGAGTGGAGGCGGTGGTGAAGGAGCTCCTCCAGCATGTCTCCCAGGGGTAACACCTTCTCCGCCCTGTTGAAACAGGCGGGCCAGGCCCGCCTGTTTCATGCCTTTCAGCACACGGGCTACCCCTGGTTCTGGGTTACCATCCTCTTCGGCTGGTCCTCCTGGTCGGTGGAGCTCCTGGTCCAGGGCTGGCTGGTGCTGGAGCTGACCGACAGCCCCTTCTGGGTCGGCGTGGCCGCAGCCCTGCGGGGTGTGGGGATGCTGGTCACCGGCATCCCCGGCGGGACTCTGGCCGACCAGCTGAACCGCCGCACCATTATCCACATCACCCTGGTCTTGAACGGCGCAGTGGCCCTGACCCTAGGGCTCCTGGTCCTCAGCGGCCGGGTAGAGCTGTGGCACCTGCTGATGGGGTCCCTGCTCACCGGCATGAGCACGGCGGTGTATATGCCCACCCGCAATACCCTGATCCTCGACCTAGTGGGCAAAGAGGCCCTCTTCAATGCCAACGCCGCCGGTTTTCTGGCCCTCCACTTCACCCGCCTGGTCAGCCCAGCCATCGGGGGGCTCCTCATCGCCAGCGTGGGGCCCGAGGCCTGCTACTTCTTCATCGTCGCTACATATGGAGCGGCTAGCCTCTCTCTCCTCAAAGTGCGGGTTCCACGCAGGGTGGCTCAGGCGAGAGAGGCCATCTGGTCCAGCATACGGTACGGTCTGGGATACGCCTTGAAGTCACCCACGCTGCGCTCCCTGCTGCTGCTCAGTGCCGCCGTGGAGGTTTTCGCCTTCTCCCACATGTATCTGCTCCCCGTCATGGCCCGGGACGTGCTCCAAGTGGGGCCCTCGGGGCTGGGGTTCTTGATGTCGGCAGGCGGGCTGGGGGCCCTGCTGGCCAGCCTGACTATGGCGGGCCTGGGGGATGTGCAAAAGAAGGGCGTGCTGCTCCTGCTGGCTGCGGGTGGCATGGGCCTCTTTCTGCTCCTCTTCTCCGCCTCCCCCTGGTTCCTCCTCTCGATGGTGCTCATGGCCGCTGTCTGGGCCGCAGCGGTCTCCTACGACATCGCCATGAATACCCTCCTCCTGAGTCTCGCCACGGAGGAGGTACGGGGACGGGTCATGGGGCTCTACCTGTTCACCATCGGCATGAACCCCGTGGGCGGATTTCAGGCCGGTGCCATCGCCACCCTGCTGGGAGCGCCTATGGCCATCGCCATCGGGGGAGGCATTGTAGTGGTCAACGCCGTACGGCTGCTCCCCCTGGGGAGGAGGCTCAGCGGCTGAAGCGCTCTCCCCACCACTTGCGTACCCGCTGGGCAATCTCCTTCTCGTAGCCCTCGTCCGAGGGCTCGTAATAACGGTGCCCTTTCAGCGAGGGTGGCAGGAACTCCTGGAGCACGAAGTGGCCGGGGTGCTTGTGGGCGTACTCGTACCCCTTGCCGTAGCCCATGCGCTGCATCATGCCGGTGACCGGGTTCCGCAGGTGTAGGGGCACCGGCTCAGAGCGGCTGCGGTGCACGTCCTCCCGGGCCCGGTTCAGAGCAGCATACGCCGAGTTGCTCTTGGGCGCTGTAGCCAGATACACCGTGGCCTCTGCCAGGGGGATGGCCCCCTCAGGCATGCCGATGAAGTGCACCGCCTGCTGGGCCGCCACGGCCAGGGGCAGGGCCATGGGGTCGGCCAGGCCGATATCCTCGGCGGCCAGGATCACCAGCCGCCGGACAATAAACAGGGGGTCCTCCCCCGCCTCCAACATCCGGCCCATCCAATAAAGGGCGGCATCGGGGTCGGAGCCGCGCACCGACTTGATGTAGGCGGAGATGGTATCGTAGTGCTGGTCGCCGGCCTTGTCGTACAGCAGGGCGCGCCGCTGAAGGGCGTCCTCGATGGTGGGCAGGTCAACATGCCGGGTGCCGTCCTCGCCTGGGCTGGTGACAGAGGTAGCCATCTCGATGGCGTTGAGGGCCACCCGGGCGTCGCCGCTGGCAATGGTCACCAGGAAGCTCAGTGCCTCGGGTTCCACCGCCACCTGGAGCTTCCCCACCCCTCGTTCCTCATCCCTTAGGGCCCGCTCCACGATGGCCTGCACCTGCTCATCGGTAAGGGCGTGGAGGGTGAACACGCGGCAGCGCGAGAGGAGGGGTGCGATCACCTCGAAGGAAGGGTTCTCCGTGGTGGCACCGATGAAGGTGACGGTGCCGTTCTCCACGTGGGGGAGGATCACGTCCTGCTGGGCCTTGCTGAAGCGGTGGATCTCGTCCACGAAGAGGATGGTACGCTGCTGGTAGAGGCCACGGCGCTCCCGCGCCTCCTCCACGATCTGTCGCAGGTCGGCCACCCCGGCGGTGACGGCGCTGATGGGGGAGAAGTGGGACTGGGTCACCCCAGCGATGAGGTAAGCCAGGGTAGTCTTGCCGCTGCCGGGCGGGCCCCACAGGATCATGGAGGGCACCTGGTCGGCCTCAATGGCCCGCCGCAGCACCCGGTCGGGGCCCACCAGGTGCTCCTGGCCGACGAACTCGTCGAAGGTCAGGGGGCGCATCCGGGCCGCCAGGGGCGCCTCCTGCTGCTGCCGC
>JBHIBI010000162.1:0-3402 GCA_046758985.1 Dehalococcoidia bacterium | reverse complement strand
CCATCCCCATGGTCTTGCGGTAGATACTTTGCAGGCTCGCCCGCTCCTCGCTCAAGTGCTCCAGCTCGGCGTTGCACTGAGCCACCGCCTGCGTTATCTCCCGCCTCAGAGCCGCTCCGTCTGCGGCCACAAGATGCACAAAGCCTTCAGCGTCGAGCCAGCCTTCCTGGATACACTCCCTAGCTCTCAGAACCTCCAGCACCGCCTCATTCTGCGATGTCTTGAGAAGGTAATGGTTTTCGGAGAACTGCTTCCTTAGCTCCGCGATGCTCCCCTGGACCACGATACGCCCCCTATTGATCATGGTCAGGGAGTCCACGATCTGCTCCAGCTCCGATAGGATGTGGCTGCTGAGGAAGATGGTCGTCTTTCTCTCCTGGGAGAGTTGCTTCAGCTTGTCCTGGATGGAGAGCCTCCCCGTGGGGTCCATGTTGGCGGTGGGCTCGTCGAGGATGAGGAGCGGGGGCTCATGAATCAGCGCCTGGGCCAGACAGAGCCTCTGCTTCATGCCAGCACTGAACTTCCCTCCCTTTTGATCGCGAAACTGGCCCAGGTCTAGCCACTCCAAAAGGTAATCAGCCCGCTTTCTGGCTTCTGCGCCCGCCACCCCGCAGACCCTGGCCATGTAGACCAGAAAGTCGAAGGCGGTCATACCGTCGTACAGGAGGGGATGCTCCGGTGCATACCCGATAAACGCCCTGGCGGCGGAGGAGCCGATCTCATGGCCCATGATCCAGCCGTCTCCCCTGGTGCGGTGGAGAGCGCCGATGAGCATCTTCATGGTGGTGGTCTTTCCCGCCCCATTGGGCCCCACGAAGCCGTGGATGCTGCCCGTCCTGACCTCTAGGTTGATGCTGTCCACGGCGGTGAAGCTCCCGAAGTTCTTGGTCAGTCCTGCGGTCTGGATCATTACGCCGTTATCCATGCCGCTCCCTCCTTCTCCAGTACCTGGTAACGAATCCCGAGACAGGGAACCCCAGAGCGATGGCGAATAGCAGCACCGTCGCGCCAATGGCCCAGGCTACAACGGAGGAGCCCTTCTCCACCGTGAAGTTCGCCGTTCGGTAGACCCCCCTGCCGTATTCATCGAGGGAGCGGATGGCTACCTGGTGCTCTCCCTGGGCGACAGACACGGTGAACTCATTCTCATTGGTACGGGCGACCTCTACGTTGTCTATGAACACCTGGTCAAAGGTACCGGTGGCTACCCCACTCCACTGGACTGTTAACGGAGAGGTCTGGAGGCTTCCCTCCGCAGGCGAGGTGATCTGTAAATCGTTGGCCACGTCCACCAGGTAGACCTCCCCCGTCAGCCCCAGCACGCCGAACTCGCTGGCGCCGCCCAGGTCGAAGAGCTCGGAGCCTGTCACCCGGAAGTCGGCCACCACCTGCCCCTGAATTACGTCCACCACCATCAGCCGGTACTCCTTCGTCTGCTCGGTATCGCCCAGGGCGGTGACCACCGCCAACTCCTTCAGGCCATCGCCGGTAACGTCTCCCACCTCCCTCACCAGGAGGCCCGGCTGCCATCTCTGCTCCCGGGGATTTGCGGAGTCTATCTCCTCCAGGACAATCTCCTTCACCACCTCGTCACGGGCCACGTCGTAGAGCACCACCTGGGCGCCGGCCTGCCAGACGAGGTTCTGCACCAGGGCCAGGTCGGCCACGCCATCCCCGGTGATGTCCGAGATGGGGGCCGCGGGCAAGGGGCCCTCCGCGTAGCCTCCGCCTCCTCCTCCCTCAGGCCTGGGGGTCGGCTTCCCTCCCTCCTGGTAGGTAGTCTCCCAGATAACGCTTCTGCCCCGACCGCTTATGACCTGTAGCCGGGGCCCCCGTTCACTCCACCGGCGATACAGCAGGGTATCGGCGTTGCCGTCGCCGTCCAGGTCGGCGGAGGCCAGGCCCAGGGCTACTTCGTTCCCCTCCAATTCCTCCACCCGGAGCAGCTCCCTCCCGGTAGCCGTGGATACGAAGACGCCCGTGGGCCTCTTGCCCTCCTGATGCCTTGGGTAGAAGATGTCCCTCACGCCGTCGCCGTCCAGGTCGTCAACCAGCCTTCCATCCCGGGGGTTCACGCCCTGCTCGAACTCGATGACCAGGCCACGCTCGAACCCAAGCCCGCCCTCTCCCACCGTGCTGAGACCCACCACTATCTCCCGGTTGGTGAACACCACCAGGTCATCAATGCCGTCGCCGTTCAGGTCGCCGGGCACCAGGTAGAGGGCACTCCAGGAGTCCTCGAGCTCCAGGCCAAAGAGCATCTCCGGATCCTCCTCCCCGGTGAAGGGGTCCTGGTAGGTCCAGGGCTCGGAGGTCCTGGTCCACAGCAGCTCCCCGGTGGGGCTGACGATGAATACGTCCCTTGTACCGCCCACCACCAGGGCGACGCCTTCCTCCTCGTTGGCGTCTCGTACCACGTCCAGGGAATTGATGTACTTGTCGACCCGGCGGTGCTCCTCCTCGTTGTCCAGGCGCTCCTGCCATTCCCTGAGCTGCTCGGGCAGTTGGTTCTGTTCAAAACCCTCCCGCCATCCCCTTTCCATGTTCGCCTTCTGCTCCACAAGTTGCCGCTGCTCAAAGTCGTCCCGCATCTCCTGCTCCCAGTCCCCTCTTCCCGCCTCAAGCTGCTGCTCAAAATCGCCCCGCATCTGCTGCTCCCAGCTCTCCCGCTCCCCCTGCAACTGCTGCTCAAACTCGTCCCGCCTCTGCTGCTCGAAGCTGGCCAGCTCCTCCTCAGGCTGCCCCTCCCCACGTAGCTCCTCCAGTTCTGCCTGCAACTGCTCCTCGAACTGGTCGCGCCTATTCTGCTCCTCATTCCTCCACTGCTCGGGGAGCTGCTGTTCAAACTCGTTGCGCATGTCCTGCTCGTGACGGGACCACTGTTCGGGGAGTTGCTGCTGCTCAAAGTTTCTGCGCCATTGCTCCTCCTGGCGGGCCAACTCCTCGGGGAACCTCTGCTCCATATCGGCCTCAAACTGGGCCAGGATCCCCTGCTCAATAATAGAGGGGTCGTCATAGATCTCCTCCCAGGCGCCGTAGTAGGTCTGGGCCACCACCGGCTGCTGGAGCAGGACCAAGCCATCACTGCCGCTGAGCACCATTAGCTGGGATTCGTACCCCCCCTCCCCCGGCGGCGGCCGCTCCCCCGGCGGCGGGAGGTGGCCGACCATGTCCGGGTTGCCGTCCTGGTTCAGGTCCGGGGCCACCTGGATGCCGCCGATACCCCCGGTGGCGGCGAACTCCTCGTAGGGCATCACGTACGACCAGGCCATCTTCTTAGTAGCCCCGTCTATCACGTAGAGCACCCTGGCCCTGGGCTCGGGGTCCTGGAGGAAGATCTTCGAGCGGACGAGGATGTCCTCGGTCTCGTCGCCGGTGAAGTCGCCCCGCTCCACCCCCACC
>JBHIBI010000161.1:0-3410 GCA_046758985.1 Dehalococcoidia bacterium | reverse complement strand
AGTGTTGGCCCTCTCGTCCGAGTTCAATGCCAAGGGTTACCACTACCCCATCGTAGTCAAAGAGGACGGCTGCATAGACTGTCATGCCTGCTCCACCATCTGCCCCGATTTTGCCATATTCGCCACCCCCGCTCCGTCTTCCGAGAGGTTGCCGGAGGCCGTCCTATGCACCTAGGGGAGGTAAGAGATTGGAGAGCCAAGCGGTCTTAACCGGTAAGCACTTTATGCTGGGGGACGACGCTGTCGCCGAGGGGGCCATCGCTGCGGGGTGCCGGTTCTTCGCAGGCTATCCCATTACCCCTTCTACCGAGACGGCAGAGCGGATGGCAGCGCGCCTTCCCCAGATTGGCGGCATCTACCTCCAGATGGAGGACGAGCTGGGCTCCATAGCTGCTATCCTGGGGGCCTCTTGGGCAGGTCATAAGGCCATGACGGCCACTTCCGGTCCAGGTTTTTCCCTGATGATGGAGAACCTGGGCCTTGGGATAATGACGGAAACCCCTGTGGTGATCTGCAACATCCAGAGGGGCGGCCCCTCTACCGGTCTCCCTACCCTGGTAGGGCAAGGCGACATGATGCAAGCGCGGTGGGGCTCTCACGGTGACTACGAGATCATCGCAGTGGTCCCGTGGTCGGTCCAGGAGTGCTTTGACCTCACCATCCGGGCCTTCAACCTCTCGGAGCGCTACAGGGTGCCAACGTTGATCATGGCCGACGCCGAGATAGGCCACCTGACTGAGGGGCTGGTGATCCCACCAGCGGACCAGATTGAGGTATGGAACAGAAAACGCCCTCAGGTGCCCCCGGAGCAGTTCAAGACCTATGAGCCGGAGGAGGACCTTGTCCCTCCCATGCCCGCAGCAGGGGAAGGCTATCGCCTGTTCTGCGAGAGCCTGACCCACGACGAGCGGGGTTACCCCGCCATGTCGGGAGCTGCCCACGAGAAGCTAATGTGGCGCCTTGTGGAGAAGATCCGTAGGTGCCGCTTTGATATTTACGACTACGAGGAGCAGGGGATGGATGGGGCCGAGGTAGTGGTCCTGTGCTACGGAATCTCCGCCCGGGTCTCCGTGGAGGCAGTGGCCCAGGCCCAGAGGCGAGGGATCAAAGCGGGGCTCTTCCGTCTCAAGACCGCTTGGCCTTTCCCGGAGGAGAGGGTCCGCCAGCTCTCCACCCATATCCGGGGTTTTGTGGTCCCGGAGATCAATCTGGGACAGATGGTCCTGGAGGTGGAGAGATGCTCGGTGGATGCTTGCGGGGTTATGCCTGTGTCCCGCGCCGGAGGAGACATCCACGACCCTGAGGAGATTCTAGAGGCCATCGTCCAAACGCGGGAAGGCAAAGCACCTTGCCGTGCCGAGCTGGTGTCGTAGGTAGATAGGACGAGGCCGGATAAGGAGGGGAAATGGCGCGCATAGGCGTGTTTGTATGCCATTGCGGACGCAACATCGCGGGGGTTGTAGACGTTCCAAGGGTCATAGATTATACCCGCCGTCTCCCAGGGGTGGTCTTCTCTGAGCATTATTCCTACTTCTGCTCCGCCCCGGGGCAGGAGATCGTCCAGGAAGCTATTAGGCAACACGACCTTACCGGCGTGGTGGTGGCGGCTTGCTCCCCTCAGCTGCACGAGCCCACTTTCCAGGGCGCTTCGGCCGAGGCAGGGCTCAATCCCTTCCTCTGCGAGATGGCCAACATCCGGGAGCAGTGTTCTTGGGTCCACTCGGATGGCACCCGGGCCACTCAGAAAGCGTGCAACATCGTCGCCGCCATGATCGAGAAGGTGAAGCGCAACCATCCCCTTCATCCCATTGAGCTGCCCGTCACCAGGGGGGCTCTGGTGATTGGTGCTGGGGTGGCTGGGATCAGGGCTGCCTTGGACATTGCCAACGCAGGCTATCCTGTAACCCTGGTGGAGCGGGAGCCCAGCATCGGCGGGAACATGTCTCGGCTGTCGGAGACCTTTCCCACCCTGGACTGTTCACAGTGCATCCTCACGCCCTTGATGGTTCAGGTGTCCCGGCATCCCAAGATAGAGCTCCTCACTTACTCTGAGGTAGAGTCGGTGACGGGCTATGTGGGCAATCTCAAGGTACGCATCAAGAAGAAGTCCCGTTTTGTCCGGGCCGACCTGTGCACCGGCTGTGACGACTGCGTCCCCGTTTGTCCTGTCTCCCTGCCCAACGAGTTTGACAGGAATCTCTCGTGGAAAAAGGCCATTTACATCCCCTTCCCCCAGGCTGTCCCCAACGTGTACACCCTGGATGCCGAGAGCTGCATCAACGCCAACCTAGAGTCCAAGGCGGACGGCTATCGTGTCCTCGCCTGTGAGCGATGCTATCAGGCCTGCGGGCCCAGGGCCATTGATTTTGACATGGCCCCGGAAACTGTGGAGCGGGAAGTGGGTGCTATCATCGTGGCCACGGGTTTCGACCTGATGGGGCCGGAGAAGCTGTCAGAATACGGCTACGGCAAGTACCCCGATGTGCTGGACGGGCTGGAGTTTGAGAGGCTTCTTTCCGCCTCGGGACCCACGCTGGGCGAGATCAAGCGCCCCTCCGACGGCCAAGTGCCCAAAGAGGTGGTGTTTATCCAGTGCGCTGGCTCCCGGGACCCCCAAAGGGGGGTCCCTTATTGTTCCCGCTTCTGCTGTATGGCGACGGCCAAGCACGCCCTCCTGTTCAAGCACAAGGTCCACGACGGCAAGGCCTATGTGTTCTACATAGACATCCGGACTCCGGGGAAAGGGTACGAGGAGTTCGTAAACCGGGTGATGGAGGAGGAGATGGTCCTCTACCTCCGGGGGCGGGTCAGCCAGGTTAGACAGGAGGACGGGAAGCTGAGGGTGTATGGCGTGGACACCCTTTCCAATCAGCACGTTGAGGTGCTGGCAGACATGGTGGTCCTGGCCACGGCCATACTGCCCCCCAACGGGGACCTGGCAAGGCTGCTACGCATCCCGACCGACGAACACGGCTTCCTCCAGGAGGCCCACCCCAAGCTGCGTCCGGTGGAAACGTTGACCGCGGGCGTCTTCCTGGCGGGAGCGGCTCAGTTCCCCAAAGACATTCCCGACACGGTGGCCCAGGCCTCCGCCGCAGCCAGCAAGGCGCTGGAGATGCTCTCCAGCCCTGTCCTGCACCGACAACCCACAGTGGCCCGGGTCAACGAAGCTACCTGTGTCGCTTGCTTTGACTGTGAGCGAGTATGCCCCTACGGCGCCATTAAGCAGAAGGAGATCAGGGACAAGCAGGGCAACCTCATTAAAGTGGTTGCAGGGGTTATCGAGGGGCTGTGCGAAGGGTGCGGGGCGTGCACCGGGGCCTGCAGGGTCCGGAGCATAGACGTGGACGGGTTCAATGACGAGCAGGTCTTCGCCCAACTTGGCGCGCTGGCCCTTGCTCCTGTGGCCG
>JBHIBI010000160.1:0-3420 GCA_046758985.1 Dehalococcoidia bacterium | reverse complement strand
GCGGCTTCGGAGGCCATGATCCAGGTGGGGGTCAACGCCTGCACCGACGTCACCGGCTTTGGCCTCCTGGGACACCTGCGGAGCATGGTAGAGGGTAGCAAAGTGGGTGCCCGCCTCTCCCTGGCCCAGGTGCCGGTCATCCCGGGTGCCTGGGAGCTGGCGAAGCAGGGTATCGCCCCCGGCGGCACCCATCGCAACCTGGAATCCCTGGACAGCCACGTCCGCTGGCACCCGGAGATCACCGATACCGCCAGGCTGCTCTTGGCCGATGCCCAGACCTCCGGCGGCCTTCTTATCTCGCTGCCCAGCGAGCGCACTGAGCGCCTGCTGGCGGAGCTGGCCGAGGGAGGCGTGGGCCAGGCCACCATCATCGGCGAAATCGTAGAAGACAGTAGCCATGGCATCGAGGTGCTGCCCTAGGGCCCCGTGAAGCTGGGCAATGTAGAGCTCCATCTGGTCAGCGATGGCGCCATCCACCTCGATGGTGGTACTCTCTTCGGCATCGTCCCCAAGACCCTGTGGCGGGCCAAGGCCCCTCCCGACCGGAAGAACCGCGTCACCATCGGGCTCAACTGCCTGCTCATCCGCTCCGGTGGGAAGAACATCCTGGTGGATACGGGGGTGGGCACCAAGCACCCTCGCCAGCGCCGGGCCATCTACGCCATGGCCGCCGGTGCTCTCACTGAGGCCCTACGCCAGCGGGGCCTGGCACCCGACGAGATCGACCTGGTGGTGATGACCCACCTCCACTTTGACCACGCCGGGGGCTGCACCCGCCTGGACGCCCAGGGACACCCTATACCCACCTTCCCCCGCGCTACCTACCTTATCCAGCGCCGCGACTGGGAGGAGGCCACCCACACTAACGAGCGCACCCGGGCTGCCTACCTGCCCGAGGACTTTCTCCCCCTGGAGGAGAGGGGCCAGCTCGCCTTGCTGGACGGCGACCAGGAGATCACCCCCGGCGTTTGGGTCCAGGCCACTGGAGGGCACACCAGCGGGCACCAGATGGTGCTCATCGACTCGGGGGAACAGCGGGCCGCCTGCGGCGGCGACATTCTGCCCACCCCCCATCACCTGCCACCCCACTACACCACCGCCTGGGACCTCTTCCCCCTAGACACGGTGCGGCGCAAGCGGGAGCTCCTGGCCCAGGCGGAGCGGGAGGGCTGGCTTCTCCTCTTCGGCCATGGCCTGGAGACCTGCGCCGGCTACCTGACGAGAGAGGGGGAGCGGCTAATCCTGAAGCCCGCCTCGCTGTAACGGGCAACCCCCAGGAGCGCAGGAGGGGCGGGCTACCTCGGAAAACGATACCAAAACTAGTTGACAAACACGCCTAGGCCTGTTTACACTGCCCTTACTATGGCACAGGCATACTGCGTCAAGTGCCGAGCGAGGCGGGAGATCAGCAACCCTCGGTCCATCGTCATGAAGAACGGGCGCCCCGCAACCCAGGGGACTTGCCCGCGGTGTGGGACCAAGGTCTTCCGCATCGGCAAGGCATAAACAGAGGCTACCTCGCCAGGTCAGCCGTTGAAGGCTCCAGCAGGAGAGAGCTGGGGGCGTAGGAGCTTTTTCCCTCAAAGCCACCCCCAGTCCCTTGCAGATAGTACTGCTGGTTGCTGTGCTGGATGGCCGACAACAAAGGCTGTCGCCCCGACTTTACTTCGGGGCGACAGCCTACTAGGGCTCTGTTCACGGCCGTGGATCTCTGAAGGAGGGGGCTAGAGGCTACGCGCTGTGAGCCTCCCCCGTCCTCTCAGCCGCCGAGACCGCGACCTCCGGGACAAAGGGGTGGTAGCCCGGCAGCGGGACCTGCTCACCCGGCCAGGTCGCCTCCAGGATGGGCGCCAGGAGTCTCCCGCTGGTAGCGTTGATCTGCTCCAGGCAGTCCTCACACCAGGCAGCGGCGTCCTCAAAGGGATGACCAGCCATACGCCTCGCCAGAAACCAACCCTGCTTTCCTGAGATAACCGTCTCTTCAAACCTACTGCCGCAGAGCCTGCACTGGGTGATCATCTTGTATTCCATCATCTCCTCCTCACCCCGCAGAAGGGCGCTGCCTTGCCCTGAGACCTCCGGCACCCTCTCTGCTACCCCTACCCTATACCCATCAGCCAGCCTTGGATATCCTGCCCAGGGGTGATTGGGGGTTGATTTTCTCTTGGGAGACACCATCCCTTTGGGCTACTCCCCACGTCTGGACCCTTGCTTGCCAGGCCACGGCAGGGATGCTACCATCGCCCGTGCGCACTGAGGACAGGAGAGCCTGACGCAGAGTTTCTAGAGGAGGATGGTATGGAACGCCAGTACGTCACCCTGCGGGACGGGAGGATGGCCTACCTTCATCAGGGGCAGGGCTTCCCCATCCTGCTGCTGCACAGCCTAGGGGTCTCCAGTTGGGCCTGGGAGGGCATCATGGAGCCGCTGAGCCAGCAGTTCTCTGTCTACGCCCTGGACATGCTGGGCCATGGGGACTCCGACAAGCCCCAGCGAGACTTCACCATCGCCGACTTCGGGGCCACGGTGTGTGAGTTCATGGATGCCCAAGGGCTCCAGCGGGTGCACTTGGTGGGCAACTCCGTGGGCGCCACGCTGTCCGTAGAGGTAGCCACGACCCAGCCACACCGGGTGGACAAGGTGGTCCTGGTAGGCTGCCCCGCCTGGACCCGCCAGGAAGCAGAGGAGCGCCTGCAGGACACCCGTGCGCAATACGATGCCCAGGGGATGCCCCTCCCGCGAACCCTGGAGAATCTCCAGGGCACCTTCGACCAGCCGACACCGAAGCTCCAGCGCAAGGTCAACGAGCTGCGCAGCATCGCTGGCCCCTGGGTGCTCAAGACCATGCAGGCCATCAGCCGCCACGACCTGATGCAGCGACTCCCTGCCCTCAAGGCCCCCACCCTGGTGGTGTACGGTGAGGTGGATTACGTGCGAAGCAAGGAGGATACCCTCATGAGGGCCCTACCGGGCGCTCGCAAGGTCATCCTGTTTGGGGCGGGTCACCTGCCCCAAGTACAGAAGCCTCAGGAGTTTGCCCAGGCGGTGGTGATGTTCCTCGCCGATAGCGACTAGAAGCTGGTCACCCGTTAGTTTGGGAACCCAGAGCCCTGCCTCGCCTCTCATTCTCTTAGCGCCTCTCCCGCTCCCGCAGCCGCCGGAGGATAGGTGGCAGTAACAGGGAGACCACCAGCACCACCAGGGAGGGTAGGAGCATAAGCAAGACCTGGCCCTGGATGTGGCCAAAGATATCCTCTACCACCTGCTCCACGATGGACTGGGCGCTGTCCCTCAGGGAGAGGGGTGCCCCAGCATCCTGCATTGCACTCCTGAGCTGGTCCAGGATACGCTCCCGCTGCATGAGGACTGCGGTGACCGAAGCGAGGGTGACCCCCGACGCCACCACCAGAGCAGCCGACG
>JBHIBI010000159.1:0-3421 GCA_046758985.1 Dehalococcoidia bacterium | reverse complement strand
GTTCCTGGCGAAGGTGTACGTTACCCTCAAGCCCACGGTCAACGACCCCCAGGGCCAGACGGTGCTGGGCAGCCTCAAAACCTTGGGCTTCGACTCGGTGGAGAGCGTGCGGATGGGCAAGTACCTGGAGGTGCGGCTCCAGGAGAAGCAGCGGGCCAGGGCGGAGCAGCGGGTGCAGGAGATGTGCCGCAAGCTGTTGGCCAACCCGGTCATCGAGGAGTTCCGCTTCGAGCTGGAGGAGATATAGATCCTGGGAACCCTTCTCTAGAAGGGTTCCCAGACCCTCCCAAGACTTTCACCCGGCCCGGGGCAATCTTTGTACCGTTGTCGCCGGGGTCTCCCTGAACCTCTGCCACGAAGCGCTAACCCAGGGTCCCCTTGGTACTGGGGACCTGGCCCTGTGCCCGGGGGTCTGGCTCTACGGCCTGGCGCAGTGCCCTGGCCAGGGCCTTGAACAGGGCCTCGGCGCGGTGGTGGGGGTTCTCGCCGCTGAGGAGCCGGGCGTGCAGGGTGATGCGGGCCTCCACGGCGAAGGACTCCAGGAAGTGCCGCAGCAGCTCCCCCGAGAGTTCCTCCACCTGGTCCTCGGCCAGGGAGGCACCGATGGCGGCGTAGCCCCGCCCTCCCAGGTCCACGACCACCATCGCCAGGGCCTCGTCCAGGGGCACCAGGGCGTGGCCCATGCGGCGGATGCCGGTGCCGTCGCCCAGGGCCTTGCGCAGCGTCCTGCCCAGGGTGATGGCCACGTCCTCCACCAGGTGGTGCCAGCCCGTCTCCAGGTCGCCGGTGGCCCGGAGCTTTATGTCAATAAGCCCGTGGCGGGCAAGCTGGGCCAGCAGGTGGTCCAGCACACCGCTCCCCGTCCGGATGTCGTAGGTGCCGGTGCCGTCCAGACCTAGGTACACCGAGACCCGCGTCTCGCCGGTCTTGCGTGTCTGGGATGCGCGCCGCTGTCTCACGGTCACTCCTTCAGCAAGGCTTGCAGGGCCTCCACCACGGCATCGTCCTGATGGGGAAGGCCCACGGTGATGCGAATGCAGTCCCTCAGGCGGGGCGTGTCGAAGTAGCGGACCACGATGCCCCGGCGGGCCAGGGCCTCATAGGTCGCCTTCCCCTGGCCCTGGGGAAGCTGGCATAGGATGAAGTTGCCCTGGGAGGGCCAGGGCTTCAGGCCGGGGACCTGCTGGAGCAGGGCGAAGAAGCGCTCCCGCTCTCGGACAATCTCCCGGACCCGGCCTAGCAGGAACTCCCGGTCCTCCAGGGAGGCCAGGAGGGCTACCTCAGCGGCCAGGTTGACGTTGTAGGGAGGCTTCATAGCCAGCATCACCTGGGCTACCTCGGGGTCCATGACCCCGAAGCCGACACGCAGGCCAGCCAGCCCGGCCCACTTGCTGAGGGTGCGCAGCACCACTAGGTTGGGGTACTCCCGGACCAGGGGCAGCACCGTCCCACCGTAGAAGTCGTGGTAGGTCTCGTCCACCACCACGGCGGGTCCCAGCTCCAGGAGCCAGCGTACCTGCTCCTCGGTGGCAGCGTTCCCCGTGGGGTTGTTGGGCGAAGCGATGAAGATGAGTTTCACGCTGGAGTCCAGAGCTCCCTTGACCGCCGCCACGTCGATGTCGAACTCCTCGTCTCGCTCCACCTCCATGACCCTCCCGCCGCTGACCTGGGCGTTGAAGGCATACATCCCGAAGGTGGGCGACACCACCAGGACGGCCTCGCCGGGGGCCACTAGGAGCCGCACCAGCAGGTCGATGAGCTCGTCGGCACCGCTGGTAGCGACGATACGCTCCGACTCCATCCCCGTGTGGTCGGCCAGGGCTGCACGGATGCGGCGCTGCGAGGGGTCGGGGTAGCGGTGGTAGTCCCGGAAGCGCGCCAGCGTCTCCAGCACCCTGGGCGAGGGGCCGTAGGGGTTCTCGTTGCCGTCCAGCTTGATCACCTGCTCGGGAGGGATGCCCGCCCGCTGGGCCAGCACCTCCACGGGGTCCACGCCCTCGTAGTGCTTCAGGGAGCGCAGGTGAGGCAGGATGAGGTGCGCCGGCGACCGTGGCCTGCTGTTGCGTACCACGCTTACCCCTTTTCCCTCAGCCGCAGCTCCAGGGCGCGGGCGTGGCCGGTGAGCCCCTCGGCTCTGGCGATGGTAGCGCCGAAGGGGGCCAGCTTCTCTAGCTGCTCTCGCTGAAGGCCCACCACGGGGATGCTCTTGAGGAAGTGCCGCACCCCCAGGGCGGAGCTGAAACGGGCCGTCCCCCCGGTAGGCATGGTGTGGCTGGGGCCCGCCACATAGTCGCCCGTCACCTCAGGGGAGAACTCCCCCAAGAAGAGCCCCCCGGCGTGGCGTACCTTGCCTGCCCAGGTCCAGGGCTCCTGTACCATGAGGCAGAGGTGCTCCGGGGCGACGAAGTTGGCCAGCTCCAGGGCCTCCTCCAGGCTGTCCAACAGGATGGCGCAGCCGTGGCGGTCCAAGGCCGCCTGAGCCACCTCGCGGCGCTCCAGTTGCGGAAGCTGCCGCTCCAACTCCTTCTCCACGTTGGCTATCAGCTCCTGAGAGGTGGTAATGAGGCTAGGGGAGGCCAGGGGGTCGTGCTCTGCCTGGGCCAGCAGATCAGCGGCACAGAAGGCGGCGCTGGCGGTACCGTCGGCCACAATGACCGTCTCGGTGGGGCCGTAGAGGCCGTCGATGCCCACCGAGCCGGCGAGCTGCTCCTTGGCCAGGGTCACGAAGATGTTGCCGGGCCCGCAGACCTTGTCCACACGGGGGATGCTCTCCGTCCCGAAGGCCAGGGCGGCGATGGCCTGGGCGCCCCCGACCCGGAAGACCCGGTCCACCCCCACCAGCTCCGCGGCTGCCAGCACCGCCGGGTCGGGCAGAGACCCCTCCCTGGCGGGGGTGGTCAGGAAGATCTCGCTCACGCCTGCCACCCTGGCGGGGATGGCGGTCATGAGGACGGTGGATGGATAGGAGGCCGTGCCGCCGGGCACGTAGATGCCCACCCGCTCCACTGGAGTGAACAGCTCCCCTAGCCCCTGGGCCTGATCAACCCAGCTCTTGGGCAAGGAGGCCTGGTGAAAGGCGCGCACCCGCTCCGCAGCCACCTTGAGGGCCTGGATCAGGTCAGGGGAGACCTGTTTCGTGGCCTGGGCCTGCTCGGCTTTGCTTACCTCCAACTCTTGGAGAGTCTTGCCATCCAGGCGCTCGGTATAGTGGCGCAGGGCAGCATCGCCCTGGCTGCGGACGTCCTCTAGGATGCGGCGCACCACCTCTCGGGGTGGCAGAGGCTGGCCGAAGGCCGCGGCTATGCGCTGCTCGGCCTCGGGAGAGAGGGGCTCCTGGTCGGGGAGCCGCCGGGCCGCCAGGGCCTCCTTAGCCCGGTCGAGCCCACGTATCGCTTTCAACACCGAGCTGCTCCTTCATGAT
>JBHIBI010000158.1:0-3434 GCA_046758985.1 Dehalococcoidia bacterium | reverse complement strand
TATCCTCTTCCAGCAGCTCAGCGCCTCTAACAAAACCGCCGCGGGTCATTCTGAGAGCTTGTGAAGAAATACCCTTCTGCCTTCTGGTTGAGTGACTTGACATAGGCGATAATAAAGGAAATCGGTGTTTGGGTGAGGGAAGATGACTGAGCCGACGCTGTTTGAACTGCCAGCAAGTGAAGAGCGGACACCTGCTCCGCCGACCCGTCCCGAGGAGGCTCGCGTGCTCAGACCGGTGCGGCATCAACTCCAGTGGCTGCCCCGGACCCTGGATGAGGTATTGGCCGAAGACCACCCGGCTCGTGCTATATGGGGCTTTTTGGAAAAGATGGACTTGTCCGCATTTTACGGTTCCATCAAGGCGACGCTGGACCGGCCGGGACGCTCCACAACGGACCCTCAGGTGCTGCTGGCCGTGTGGTTGTTGGCCACGGTGGAGGGAATAGGCAGCGCCCGGCGACTGACCCGCTTGTGCCAGGAGCACGATGCTTACCGGTGGCTGTGCGGCGGGGTGCCCATCAACTACCACATGCTGTCGGACTTTCGAGGTGCCCATCCGGGGGCCTTGGATGAGTTGCTGACCCAAATCGTGGCCTCGTTGACAGCCGCCGGGGCCGTTACCCTGGACCGGGTGGCCCAAGACGGGATGCGGGTGCGGGCCAGCGCCGGTGCCAGTTCCTTCCGCAGGCAGGAGACGCTGGAGAAGCACCTGGAGGAGGCGCGGGCCCAGGTAGCTCGGCTGGCCCAGGAGCGGGAGCATCCCGACCCCGGAGTGACCCGGCGAGAGCGGGCCGCTAGGGAGCGTGCGGCCCGGGAGCGGGTGGAGCGAGTAGAGCAGGCCTTGGACTACTTGCCCCAGGCGCAGGCGGCCAAGGAACGCCAGCAGCATACCCAGGCCACCCCTAAGCGAGCCAAGGTGACGGCGCCGCGGGTCTCCTCCACGGACCCGCAGGCCCGGGTAATGAAGATGCCCGATGGCGGCTTTCGGCCAGCCTACAACGTAGAACTGGCCACCGATCAAGCCAAGGGAGTCATCGTAGGAGTGGCCGTGATTAGGGAGGGAACGGATGCGGGCCAGGCCCTGCCGATGGAGGAGCAAGTGGTGAAACGAACGGGTCGGCACCCCTGGGCCTACCTGATGGACGGCGGCTTCGCTACCAGGGAGGATATCACTACCTTGGAGGAACGGAACGTCACAGTGTACTCCCCGGTTCGGCTGCCCCGGAACAAACCGGAGGAGGAGCGCTACCAGCCCCGCTACGGCGATAGTCCCCAGGTGGTGCAATGGCGCCAGCGCATGGCCACCGAGGAGGCCAAGGCCGTGTACAGGCAACGAGGCTCCACCGCCGAATGGGCCAACGCCCAGGTGAGCCAACACGGGGTGTCTCGGTTCACAGTCCGTGGAGTGGCCAAACTCACCTCGGTAATGCTTTTGGTAGCAGTGGCTCATAACCTCCTACGCTGGGCGGCTCTGTTTGGGTGAGCACATCTATGGAGAGAGCCTCCAGGCCAGAGTATAGCTACGATAACCAAGGGTCACTAAACCCTCCTCATGGTCTAGGGGCCACAGTGGCGTCCGATGCAAGGAACCGACCTAGCCCCCAGATATCATCGAATCGTAGCCCGACCAGCAAAAGACTCACAAGCTCTGAGCGAAGCGAAGAATCTCGTTGTTACGCTGAGATTCGTCGCTACGCTCCTTTCAAGGACATCAAAGCTGGCGGTCTAGGCGAGGGCTGGTTCGGGTAGGGGTTTCTCCTGTTGAACGAGGGAGTAGCCCAACTCTTTGGCCCTGCGGTTGAGAGTTTTGAGCACCCGGTCACGGTACCGGCGTTCGTAGTAGTCTGAGCCATGATCGACAAACTCTGTGCCGTAGCGCAACATGTTATAGATGATGCGGGCCAGTTTGTAGGCCGTGGCGGTAATGGCCTTGGGCATCCCGCTTTGGGCCGCCTTGCGCCGGAGAAAGGCGCCCAACGCGCTCTTCGAGTGGTGCAGCGACTGGGCGGCAAGGCGCAGCGCGCTGGCCGCACGATTGGCACTGGGGTTGGTGCGCCGACTCAGGACCTTGCCCCCACTGACTCGGTTGTTGGGGGCCAGGCTCAGCCAGGAGCCGAAGTGCTTGGAGGTCGGCCACTTGGTCATATCCAATCCTGTCTCACTGACCACTTTCAGCACCGTGTGCGCCTCCAGGCCATTGATCGCCGTCAGGTCCACGCCGGTCAACCGATAGAGTTCCGCCGTGGCGTCGAAGGAAAGATCGTGCCGGTCCGACCGGGGTGGACGCCCTTGGGGGAGGGACTGTCCGCCGCTGCGGTCCTCGAAGGTCTGCAGGTGGGCCAGGATGCGCTCATCACAGGCAGTGATCTTGGCCTGGTAGGCGTCGACCAGTTCCACGGCTTGCTGCAGGGCGAACAGGTGCTCCATCCGCCAGTCCCCTTGCAAGGCCTTGGCAATGGTGGCCGCGCTGTTGTTGCACCGCCGGTCCCGCAGGGCGGCGAGACGGTGGGGGTCCCGCTCTCCGGCCAGGATGGCTCGGACGATTCGCATGCCTGTTGCCCCCGTGATATCCTCGATGACGTGCTGCAACTGCAGGTTCATCTGCACCAACGCCTTCTGCATGTGCTGGACGTGCTGGCTGGCATAGCTGACCAGCATGGCCCGCTGGCGCATGTAGCTGCGCAGTACGCACACCTGATCGTCGGGCCGGAAAGAGCCTGCCAGGAGCCCGAAGGTGTGCAGTTGCTGCAGCCACTGGCAGTCGGAGACATCGGTCTTGCGCCCCGGGACGCGCTTGAGTTGGCGGGCGTCCACCAGCTTTACCTCGAATCCCCGCTCCTCCAGCACCTGGTAGACGGGAATCCAGTACGCCCCCGTAGACTCCATGACCACGGTGTCGATGCCACAGGCCTTCAGCCACTCGGCCATCCGGTAGAGGTCCCCGGTGAATGCGGCAAATTCCCGGACCGGCGGCTGGTCCCTACCTTCTGGCACCGCCACATAGTGGGATGCTCCCCCCACGTCAATCCCGGCGGCGTTCAGGTTGATGTGCTGCAACGAGGCTGGCAAGGCCGGATTCTGGCGGGCACGTCTGGCTCTAGACTTCGGCATGGTGCCTCCTCCCTCGAACTGGCGAGTATGCGACGCGCCGGGCAGTGGGGAAACGACCTCAAGACACTCTTTCAAACGGGATCCTGCCGCTGGTCACCATTGGTATCGTCGCGCGCTCCCCAAAGCCAAGCTCGGAAACGGGCCCTCTACGCACCATTGAGTGCACGGCCTTCTGCAACCCGGCACGCTGCCCCCAGCGTACTCCATACCGACGCTCCCGGCACCATGTCCTTGCTGGCATCTGGCGGCGTCCCGCCGCCTACCGGAGCTCGGAATGACAGGTCGTCGAAACCGGTCAATCCATCACAATCAACTTGACGCAG
>JBHIBI010000157.1:0-3445 GCA_046758985.1 Dehalococcoidia bacterium | reverse complement strand
CTACGCCTTCTGGACCCAGAGGGACTACTTCTCCCCAAAGGGCGACCCGGAGAAGTCGGCCTTCGTCATTATTATGCCGCCGCCCAACGTCACCGGCGAGTTGCACCTGGGCCATGCCATCATGGACGCCTGCGAGGATATCCTGACCCGCTGGCACCGGATGCTGGGCGAGCCCACCCTCTGGCTCCCAGGGGTAGACCATGCGGGCATCGCCACCCAGTGGGTGGTGGAGCAGCAGCTCGCCCAGGAGGGGCTGAGCCGCCACCAACTGGGACGGGAACGGTTCCTGGAGCGGGTGTGGGAGTGGGTGGAGCGCCACCGGCACCTGATCTTCGAGCAGCACCAGCGGCTGGGGATCTCTGCCGACTGGAGTCGGCTGCGCTTTACCATGGACCCCGGCCCCAGCCGGGCGGTCCGGCTCACCTTCGTCAACCTCTACCGTAAGGGGCTCATCTACCGGGGCGAACGCATCATCAACTGGTGTCCCCGCTGCTCCACGGCCCTGTCAGACCTGGAGGTCACCCACGAGGAGACGGAGGGCAGGCTGTATTACATCCGCTATCCCCTGGAGAGTGGCGGCCACCTGACCGTGGCTACCACCCGGCCGGAGACCATGGTGGGGGATACTGCCGTGGCGGTGAACCCCGAGGACCGGCGCTACCGGGGGCTGGTGGGCCAGCAGGCCATCCTGCCCATCATCGGTAGGGGCCTGCCCGTCATCGCCGACGTCGCCGTGGACCCCCAGTTCGGCACCGGCAGCCTCAAGGTGACGCCGGGCCACGACCCGGTGGACTTCGAGATCGGCCAGCGGCACAACCTGGAGGTGGTGATGGCCATCGACCAGCAGGGCCGTATGACCGAGGCGGCAGGCCCTTACCAGGGCCAGGACCGCTTCGAGGCCCGTAAGGGCATCGTGGCCCAGCTCCAGCGGGAGGGCTTGCTGGAGAAGGAGGAGCCCTACCGCCACGCCGTGGGCCGGTGCCAGCGTTGCCGGACAGTAGTGGAGCCTCTGGTCAGCAAGCAGTGGTTCATCTCCATGAAGCCCCTGGCGGAGCCAGCTATCCAGGCCGTGGTTGAGGGAACGGTCAGCATCGTCCCCCAGCGCTTCACCCGGGTGTACCTGAACTGGATGGAGAACATCCGGGACTGGTGCATCAGCCGGCAGCTCTGGTGGGGACACCGCATCCCCGTGTGGTACTGCCAGCAGTGCGGCCAGGAGACGGTGGAGGTGGACGACCCCTCGCGGTGTACCCACTGCCGGTCCCCGCAGATCGAGCAGGACCCCGATGTCCTGGACACCTGGTTCTCCTCTGCCCTGTGGCCCCACTCCACCCTGGGCTGGGAATGGGGCCCCAAGGACATTCCCCCGGGGCAGGAGCAGGACCTGGCCCGCTTCTACCCCACCGTAGCCATGGAGACGGGGTACGACATCCTCTTCTTCTGGGTGGCCCGGATGGTGATGATGGGCCTTCAAAACACCGGTCAGGTGCCCTTTCGCTACGTGTACCTCCACGGCCTGATCCGGGATGTCCACGGGGTGAAGATGAGCAAGACCAAGGGTAACGTCCTGGACCCCGTCCAGCTCATCGAGTGGTACGGTGCCGACGCCCTGCGCTTCGCCCTCACCACCGGCACCGCACCGGGCAACGACCTGCGCCTGGGTGAGAGCAAGCTGGAGGCGGCGCGCAACTTTGCCAACAAGCTGTGGAACGCCGCCCGCTACGTGATGACCACCCTGGAGGGTGCCGACCCTGCGTCGCTGCGGGGCTGGCACCACCTGGGCCCCCTCTCTCACCGGGAGGACCGCTGGATCGTGAGCCGGCTCAACCGGGTCATCCCCGCGGTGAGCCGCTACCTGGAGGGGTTCCAGCTCGGCGAGGCCCAGCGGGAGCTGTACGAGTTCCTGTGGGGGGAGTTCTGCGACTGGTACATCGAGATGTCCAAGGTGCGCCTGCGGACAGGCCAGGGGCCCTCGCCCCTGCTGGTGCTGGCCCATGTCCTGGAGCGGACGCTGCGGCTCCTGCACCCCTTCATGCCCTTTATCACCGAGGAGGTGTGGCAGCAACTGGTGCGGCGGCTGCCCCGGGAAGGAGAGCTGCCGGAGTCCATCATGGTAGCCCCGTACCCGCAGGCCGATGCCGCTCGCCTGGAGCCCCAGGCCGAGGAGGAGCTGTCGCTGCTGATCCAGATAGTCAAAGCCATCCGCAACGCCCGGGCCCAGCTCCGCATCCCCTTGGGGCAGCGCATCCAGGCCCTGGTCAACGCCGGTGACGCCCGTGCGCTGGTGGAGGAGGCCTCGGAGGCCATCAAGGTGCTGGCGCGGGTGGAGCCCCTCCGGCTGGTGGACAGTATGGATGCGGGGGTCTCCCCGGACCGGGCGGTGACGCTGCTGGTGGGGCCCCTGGTGGTGCTGCTACCCCTGGAGGGGCTGGTGGACCTGGCCGCCGAGCGGCAGCGGCTGGAGTCGGAGCTGGCGGAGTGCGACACCGCCATCGCCAGGGTGGAGGCCCTGCTAGCCAAGCCCGGCTTCCGCCAGCGGGCCCCCGACGAGGTGGTGGAGCGGGAGGAGGAGCGGCTGCGCAGCCTCCAGGAGCGGCGGGAGCGGATTCGGGAGTTTTTGAATAGAGTTGCAAGGTAGTAAACGGCCAGCGCGCTAGCTTAAGGAAAGGTAACAACCGTAGGATGTCTATACTTTTGGAAATTTTGTTTGAGGATTTCTGCAAGTATCTAGATGGCCGATTGAAATGGTCAGATAGGGAAATGTCCGCTAGGACATGGACTAATACTATCTTTGAGTTTTTCTCACAACAAAACATCAAGCAAACCCTTCCGTTCGTCGAAAAGAAAGAGCATATGAGGGTGGATTACCTCTGGCGATACGATAGCTCGCAATACTACATGAATGACATAGAATTAGCCGTTGAACATGAAAATGTGACAGCAAAACTTAGTGATCTGATTGAAGGCGAGATACAGCATTTAATAGACCTAAAGGCAAGAAATAAGGTCGGGATTTTTTATATCGCCCAAGGCGATGAGGAGGATTTTGTAAAGGCTGTAGGAGAGAGAATTAGAATGCAGGGTATGAGGTCCCAGTTGGAGAGGTACCTCATAATTTTAGGCTCTACTACTTCTCGCGAGAAAAGGCGAGCTTTACTATTTAAAGGCTGTTTCTTTGCGGCCGATGGCAGTCTAACGAACCAACAGCACCAGGTAATCTTCCAGGCAAGCTAGATAAGGGACTACTCCAACTAAGCCTTAGAACGGGGTGGCGCTGCCCCGGAGCTGGTGGAGCCGTTCCAGGGCCCGGCGGGTATCGCTGGCTACCTTGGCCGGCTCGGAGCACTTGACCCGGTGCTTGAACAGCCAGTAGGTGAACTCCTTCATCTGGGACAGGGTCAGGCTCATCCGCTCCCGCCGGGGATAGCCCCGGTCGGCACAGAAC
>JBHIBI010000156.1:0-3457 GCA_046758985.1 Dehalococcoidia bacterium | reverse complement strand
TTCCCACCCGGTGATGGTCACGGCGGGTCGCGTTGGAGTGGGGGCTGTGGCCGTATTGCTTGCGACGGTGGTGATCGTTCTTGGTCAGCAAAGGTCGGTAAGGGCTCTGGACTGGTACCGAGTGCTTGACGATGATGTGGTAGCTGGGTTGGACTGGCTCCGAGAAAACGCCCTTCCGGAGGGTGTGGTGGTGGCCTCCAGCACCCCCCGTGGCCACAACTACGGCTGGTGGATCGAGGGGTATGCAAGAATCCCTACCTATAACGCCATAGATTCCCAGTGGGTCATCTTCAGGGAGGAGAAACGGCAGAGTAGGGTTGCCCACCAACTCTTGGAGAGCAGGTCCGGTGCTGAAATTGCCGGGCTGGCACAGCAGTATGGCATTCGCTACGTGTTCTTGGATAAACGGGTGGGAGTAGGGTCATCAGAGCTGGTAAAGGGTGGCTTCACCCCTGTCTTCGACAAGCCTACTGTCACCATCCTCAGGTTTTCGAGCTTGCCTACCGGATCACCACCTCTACGGGAGGCACTGGCCGACGGGGTCGGAGGCTCGCCAGAGCGCCCCTTCGAGGCCTTTCAAGATTGGGAAAAGGGGCGGAGCAGATGAGTCTTGGGGTGGGGCAGGCCCGGACTTCTGGCCTCATGAGGCGCTTGGGGACCTTTGCGCCGTGGCCTCTCATCCGGGGCGCGGTGACGCTGGCGGTCCTGCTCCTGGTCCTGCGGGGCCTTGACCTTGGTCAGGTTGGAGGGCTCTTCAGGGAATTCAAGCTCCCCTACCTTGTGTTCGCCTTGCTCCTCGGTGTAGGCGCCAACCTCCTGGCAGGGTTCGCATGGAAGGCACTCCTCGACGCCCTGGCCGTTCGCCTCTCCCTTCTCGACGTCGTCCGGTTCTACGCGATGGGCCTCTTCTTCAATATCTTCACTCCCGGCGGAGTAGCGGGCGATGCTGTGCGCATCCACCAGCTCCACCGCAAGACGGCTCGCGGAATAGAAGGCTTCACCTCCATCCTCATCTCTCGGGTCCTGAGCATCATAACCCTCCTGCTTGTGGGGGCAGGAGCCGCTGCGGTGGTGCTCCCAGGGCTGCCCAGTAGTCGCCTGGCTTTTACCCTGCTGGTGGGCTCCTCGGTAGGGCTGCTCCTCCTCATGCTCCTGAACCGGCCTCTCCAACCCCTGCTGCTACGGTTGCCGGAGGGGGGGCTCAAACGCCTGGTGATGCGGGTCTTGGCTTCCCTGGAGCTGTTGCCACAGCGGCCCGGGCCCCTTACGAGGGCCTCCGTCTTCTTTACCGTCCATCATCTCCTGGTGGTGCTCTCGGTGTATCTAGCCGCCCTGGCTTTAGACCTTCATATCCCGTTCCCGTGGATGCTCGCCCTGGTCCCGCTGGCACGCGTCCTGGTTCTCTTGCCGGTGTCCATCAGCGGGCTGGGCGTCCAGGAGGCAGCGTTCGTTGTCCTCTTTGCCCAAGTAGGAGTGGGGGCACCTGCTGCCTTCTCCGTCTCCCTGCTGAGCCACCTGGTCCTCATGGTTGTCCCTCTCAGCGGTGGGCTCGTCTTTCTGCTGGGGAGAGGAAGGGCTGGCTCTAAAGGGCTACCGCGACCGCAGTATCAGGAGAGCAAACTCAAGGGCAGAGTGTAAGGGTGACCCCCACATCCAAACGCGCGTCTTTTCTGGCGAAGCATAGCTACCTCCTGATCTATTTCCTGTTGGCGTTGGTCATCACCTGGTCCCTGCTGAAGCCGGGGTATGTGGTCAGTCTGGACACCGCCTTTACCCCCTCTTGGCACCGCGGCATCGCCAACCTCTTTTGGGGCTACGAGGACCCTATCTACGGTGGCTACCTGGTGCAGCACGCTCCCCTCGCTCTGTTCAGCCTGGTCCTGCCCCCCGAGTTTGTGCAAAAGGGGTACATCTTCCTCATCTTCTTTCTGGCGGGAGTCACCGCGCACCGCATGATAGCGGGCCTGCCGCAGCCAGCGCGCTACTACGCTGGTCTCCTGTATGTGTTGAACCCCTTCGTCTATATCAAGGCCATTGTGGGTAGCTGGCAGTTGCTGGCCGCTTATGCCCTCCTCCCCCTGTTCTTGTGGGCCCTCTTGGCCCTCCTGGAGCGGCCCAACCTGCGCCGGACGGCCATTGCAGCCCTGGCGGCTGCCGCCATCAGCATCAACATCCATATCGCTGCGCTGGGCCTGCTCCTTCTTATCTGCCTTACCCTGTTCCGCGCCGTTGGAGCGCCACGGGCTATCCGGAGGCCCCTGCTAGGCCACCTGGCCCTATTAGGCGGACTCTCCGTCCTGTTGAGCGCTTACTGGCTCGTTCCCCTTCTGACAGCTCAGCCGGGACCCCTCTCCGCCATCACCGAGCAGGACCTGGCCAGCTTCGCCCCCAGAAGCGTGGACTTCGGCACACCGTTCACCATCGCGTCCATGCATGGGTACTGGGCCTCGGGCTACTCCTATACCAGGGACAGCCTGCCTCTCTGGCCTCTCCTCTTGTCCGGCATGCTCTTTCTCGCTATCTACGGTGCCGTGACACACCGCCTCCGCTGGTGGGTAGGGGGTCTCGCCCTGGCGTGGCTCCTGGCCTTGGTGTTGGGCAGCGGGCTCTCCGGTCCCTTTGCAGGCCCGGTCCGGGAGCTCTTTACCTACCTACCGGTCTTCAAGGGCCTCCGGGAGACCTATAAGTTGGTGGCCGTTCTGGTACTGGTCTACTCGGCCTTGGGAGCCCTGGGCGTCGCTGAAGTATGGAGGCTTTTCAGGAGTGCCGAGGGCTCCCGTCGCTTTACCCTTGGTCTCCTGAGTATGGTCTTGCTGGCTTTGCCCGTCGCCTATTCCTACGGTATGTTTGGGTTCCAGGGGCAGCTTCGGCCCTCCTCCTTTCCCGCCGAGTGGCATCAAGTGAACGAGCTGCTCTCCCAAGACCCGGATGATGTCCATGTGCTCTTCCTGCCCTGGCACCAATTCATGGGCTTTCGGTGGGTCCAGAATAGGAACCAGACCATCGCCTCTCCGGAGAGCTTCTTCGTGAAGCGGACCATCTACGCCCAGAATCTGGAGGTGGGCGGCGTGTATACCCCGTC
Organism: Dehalococcoidia bacterium; assembly: GCA_046758985.1. Classification (GTDB taxonomy): domain Bacteria; phylum Chloroflexota; class Dehalococcoidia; order Lucifugimonadales; family JBHIBI01; genus JBHIBI01. Next base: position 375 of record JBHIBI010000156.1, on the reverse strand, counting down.
GAGGAACCCGGGCCAGCGCTATGTGGACGACCTGCTCCGTTTCCGCGCCCCGCAGCTTAGCGACCTGGGGAGCTACCTGGTCCCCCTGGGGGTACGGTATATCGTCCTGGCCAAGGAAGCGGACTACTCCAGCTACGGATACCTCTACGCCCAGCGAGACCTTGAGCTCCTTCTGGATGGGGAGTACCTGGCCCTGTTCAGGAACCGTCATCCTGTGGGCCGGGTGTATAGGGTGGAGGGGCCCGAGGTGGATGGACAGGGCTGGACTCCTCTGCCCTTCGAGGAAGAGTCACCGGTACGTTTTCGGGTGGCAGAAGGCGTAGGTTCCCAGATGGCCTTCGTGGCACCCAACCTGGATGCCAGGGACTGGAGGTA